>JAITUX010000007.1 GCA_031286085.1 Candidatus Adiutrix sp.
TCATGTCCTCCAGCTCGGCCTAGCTGAAGGGAACCGTTGGCTCCCGCAAGGCCAATGATTGCCAGACGCGCCGGGCCGCTTTAGCCGCTGTTGTTGTCATTTCGGTCTACCTCCTTATCGTGTTGCGGTTATTTTACGCTTCCCGGTTTATTATGTCAACATATTGAATCTATTAATATTTTTTAGGGATTGCGCGAAATTTACACTGGCGGCCGTAGCCACGGCCTCGGCTCCCATAAGCGCGGCCATACAAAAATGGACATCTCCAGCATCGTCTCCACCGCCGCCGAAAACCGTCCGGTCAATATGTCAGTCAGGTATCTCATAAAAACGCAAAGATAATTACGTTTTCAGCCTTTTCCGTGTTCATCCGGAACTGGCGGCCTTGGTCGGCGCCAGGACGCCAGATTTGCGCGGCCTTTTCCTCCGTGGCCACGGCTCACAGGCCCACAGCCAGAACAATGGCTCGACCTTGGTTGTGGGGTCAGCCACCACCCATCAATCCGGGGCTCTGGGGGCCGTTCAGGGCGATGCAATAAGAGATATTACTTGTCAGTTTGGTTCAATTGATGGTGGAAGTCCTATGCAAAGCGGAGTTTTTACAATGGTTGGTCCTGCCGATGTAAATCATGCAACAGCCTCGAACTACGACCTGGAACTCAGAAAGGGCTACCAGGGCCACAGCGCCTCGGCCGGTTTGGGAATTTCCTTCTGAGAAAGCAACGCCACAAGGGCCGGGTCGGCGGAGAACCCGCCAACCCGGCCCTTGTGGCGTTTATAAAGTAAGTCTATTTACCCGCGGTCAACCGGGCTTGAAGTGCGGCGAGTTGCTCCCGCAATCGTGCGTTTTCCGCATTCATTTCCGCGACCACGGCATCCTTTTCCGCGACCACGCTCCGCCACTTCTCATCAGATTCAAGCGTAGCTTCAAGCCGGGCGTGATACAAAGCCTGGGCCTCATCATGGCGGGCTTTGGAACGCAGCCGTTCAATTTCCCGGAATTCGGACGTGGCCGTTAGACTCCGGAAAGCTTCTATCGCCTGTTCCATTATCGGCACCTCCAAGGCTTCAATTCGCCGTAATTCTTCTTCCGTTTCCGCCTTGAACAACGCCAGCCATAGCCGTAACTCATCGTCTTGTCTGACTTCCGCAGGCAGCTTCGGCAATTCAAAATAGTGCAAGCTCTGCTTGTCCGTCAAAGGCGTGTGCCGCGTTACTTCAAGAGGCTGAAACTCCGAATGGAAATCCTCGCAGTCAAACATGGTAAAAGCCACAATGCTGATAATCACCACGCGGGGAAGTTCATGGTATCGGCCGCCCTCGCCGAGCGCGGTCGAATATTCACGCGCCCAGTGAAAAAGCGTCCGTTCGGGGAAGTCGCCCTCGTCCCGGACCTGTATTTCCAAGTCCACCCGTTGCCCGTTCACCGTCATATTTATATCAAGACGGCAGAATTTATCACCCAGCGATTCGGGCGGCAATTCGGGGTTTCGTATCTCAAATTGCTCAATACATTCTAGTTTTATTCGGAGCAGTTCCGCCACGAGCCTTTTAAGCAAGTCTGGATGCCGCACAAACAGCATTTTGAACAGCGTATCGTTCTTAAACGTATATTCGAGTTTCGCCATCAGAACGCTCCAATCCGCTTAATAATTATAGCACATTTCGGGTAAAATTCTTCTGCGGGGGGCCGGTTTTATTGAATGTCAGTCGAAATTGAGGTAGGATAGCCTCCTGCCGGAACTCGCGTAAGGTAAGGGTTGCTTCTTTAAGGAGATAAAGCATTGAAGAACCCGGCTCTCCGGGGCCGGCTGGCCCCCAGCCCCACGGGCCTTTTGCACCTGGGCAACGCCTGGGCCTTCTGGCTGGCCTGGCTGGAAGTCCGCCAGGCGGGAGGGCGGCTGGTGTTGCGCCTGGAAGACCTGGACCCGGCCCGCAGCCGGGCCGAATTCGTTGCCCAGATCCGCCGGGATCTCGCCTGGCTGGGCCTGGATTGGGACGAGGAGGCCCCGCCCCAGAGCGGCCGGGGCCCGGCCTATGAGGCGGCCTTGGCCGCTCTGGCGGCCCGGGGGCTGACGTATCCCTGTTTCTGCACCCGCCGGGAACTCCGGTCCCTGGCCGGCGCGCCCCAGGCCGGCGACGCCGGCGCGGCCTATGCCGGAACCTGCCGCCTACTCTCCCCGGAACGGCGGGCCGCCTTGGCCGCCGCCGGCCGGGCCCAGGCCCTAAGGCTCGTCTGCCCCCCGGAGCGGACCTGGCCTTTCCAGGACCGGGTGGCCGGGCCTCAAGAAATGACCCTGGCCGAGTGCGGCGGGGATTTCGCCCTGCGCCGCTCCGACGGCGTTTTCGCCTACCAATTGGCCGTGGTGGTTGACGACCTGGAACAGGGCGTCACCAGCGTCGTCCGGGGCCGGGACCTTCTGGTCAGCACCCCCCGCCAGCTCCACTTGCTGGAGCTGTTGGGCGGCCGGGCCCCGGCCTATGCCCACGTGCCCCTGATCCTGGACCACCGGGGCGAGCGCCTGGCCAAGCGCCACGCCGGCCTGAGCCTGGCCGCCCTGCGGGAAGCCGGGGCCGGGCCGGAAGACGTCTTCGGCTTCCTGGCCAGGCTGGCCGGCCTGAGCGACCGGCCCGGACCCAGGCCCGCCGGGGAACTGGCCGCCGGCTTCGCCTGGGACAGGCTGCGGCCGGAGGATTTAAGGCTGCCGGAAAGCCTGGCCGGCCGGCCGGCGGAGATTCTGGCTTCGCGGACATAACGTGGAGGTCAAGCATATTCAGGCCTCGGAGGTATCAGGCATGAAAAAATTCACGCTCCGGAACCGCGACCGGAGCCTCGGTCCGCTGAAAGGCCTTTTAGCCCCCGGCCACTGTTACGCCCTGGCCACGGTTCTGCTGTGGTCTTCGGCCTATGTCTTCACCAAGGTGGCCATGGAGCATTTTTCCTTCGCCAGCCTGGGGTTTTTGCGCTGCGCGGTGGCCTCCGTCGTCCTGGCCGCGGCCCTGGCGGTGAAAAAGCCCCCGCGGCCCCCGGCGGCCGAGCTGCCCTGGTT
>JAITUX010000015.1 GCA_031286085.1 Candidatus Adiutrix sp.
CCTGGTGGCCGCGGCCACCCTGTCCCGCCGCTACATCACCGACCGTTTTCTGCCCGACAAGGCCATCGACCTGGTGGACGAGGCCGCCAGCGCCCTGAGGCTGGAAATCGATAGCCTGCCCGCGGAACTGGACGAGTTGAAACGCCGCGTCCTGACCCTCTCCATCGAACGCGAGGCCTTGAAAAAGGAGAGTGACCGGGGGGCCGCCGAGCGCCTGGCCCGCCTGGAGAAGGAAATCGAAAACCTCTCCGTGCGGGAGGCGTCTTTATCCGCCAAGTGGCAGGCCGACAAAGACCTTCTGACCAAGGCCGCCGGCCTCAAGGGCGAACTGGAAACGGTTCGGGCGGCCATGGAAAAAGCCCAGGGCGAAGGCGATCTGGCCAAGGCCGCTGAATTGCAGTATGGCCGCCTGCCGGCCCTGACCGCGGAACTGGAAAAAATTTCGGCCGAGACCGCCGGCGGCCTGGTGCGGGAGGAGGTCGAGGCCGACGACATCGCCGCCATAGTGGCCAAGTGGACGGGCATCCCGGTCAGCCGCCTTTTGGAGGGCGAACGGGAGAAACTGGTGCACATGGAAGAACGCCTGGCCCGGCGGGTGGTGAGCCAAAAGCCGGCCATTGAGGCCGTCGCCAAGGCCGTGCGCCGGGCCCGGGCCGGCATCGGCGACCCCGGCCGGCCCATCGGTTCCTTTATTTTCCTGGGTCCCACCGGGGTGGGGAAGACCGAGCTGGCCAAGGCCCTGGCCGAATTTCTCTTCGACGACGAAACCGCCCTGATCCGGCTGGACATGAGCGAATTCATGGAAAAGCACGCCGTGGCCCGCCTCATCGGGGCTCCGCCCGGCTACATCGGCTACGAGGAGGGCGGCTATCTCACCGAGGCGGTGCGGCGCAAGCCTTTCAGCGTCCTCCTTTTCGACGAGGTGGAAAAAGCCCACCCCGAGGTTTTCAACGTCTTCCTCCAGCTCCTGGACGACGGCCGCCTGACCGACGGCCAGGGCCGCACCGTGGATTTCAAGAACACCGTGGTCATAATGACCTCCAACATCGGCTCCGAGTTCATCGCCGAGGCCTCGGCCGACCAGTGGCCCCGGGTCATGGAAGCCCTGAAAAGCCGTTTCCGGCCGGAGTTCCTGAACCGCATCGACGACACGGTCATTTTCCAGGCCCTGACCGAAGACGACATCCGGCGCATCGTGGTCATTCAGGTCGGTCTTCTGGCCGCCCGCCTGGCCGAGCGGAAGCTGGGGCTTATTCTTTCGCCCGAGGCCGAGGCCTTTCTGGCCCGGGCCGGTTACGACCCGGTTTACGGGGCCCGGCCCCTCAAGCGGGCGCTCCAGACCGCCCTGATGGACCCCCTGGCCCTGGGCCTCCTGAACGGCGAAATACAGGAAGGGCGGGATCTCCTGGTGGAGTTGAACGACCGGGGCGACGGCCTGGTTTTCCGGCCGGCCGGGGCCGGGGAGGCCGGGGATTTAATGCCGCTTGATAAAGAAGACCAGGCGTGAAAGCCATGTGCGAACGCGAAAAATTGAGCCGCCTCATAGACCAGGCCGCCGGCCGGGCGCCGGCCGATCTCCTGATCACCAACTGCCGCCTGGCCGACGTCTTCAACCAGACCCTCAGGGAGGGCCCCCTGGCCTTGGGCGGGGGCCTTATCCTGGGCTGGGGCGAGGGCTACGAGGCCGCGGAGACCTTGGACGCCCGGGGCGGCATCGTGTTGCCCGGCTTCATAGACGGTCATGTGCACATAGAATCATCGGCCCTGACCCCGCCCCGGTTCGCCCGGGCCGTACTGCCCTTCGGCACCACCACCGTCGTGGCCGACCCCCACGAGATAGCCAACGTCCTGGGCTTGGCCGGCCTTGACTATATGTTGGATTCCGCCCGGGGCCTGCCCCTGAATGTCCATATCATGCTGCCCTCCTGCGTGCCGGCCACAGCCTTCGAGGAAGCCGGGGCCGAACTTTCCGCGGCCGACCTGGCCGGGCTGGCCGGCCGGGAGGGGGTTCTGGGCCTGGGCGAAGTCATGAACTATCCCGGGGTGGTGGCGCGGGACGAAGGGGTGCTGGACAAGCTTTTGCTGGCCCAGGCCAAAGGCCTGGCCATGGACGGCCACAGCCCGGGCCTGGCCGGCCCAAGACTTTCGGCCTACGCGGCCGCGGGCCTCAAGACCGACCATGAGTGCGGGGACCCGGAAGCCGTTCTGGAACGCCTGGCCCGGGGCCAATACGTCCTTTTGCGCGAGGCTTCCAGCAGCCCGGACCTCTTGAATCTTCTCCCGGCCGTCACCCCGGCCAATCTCCGGCACTGCCTCTTCTGCACCGACGACCGGGAGGCGGCCGACATCCTGGCCCGGGGCCATATAAACCACAGCCTGCGCCTGGCCGTCCGGGCCGGCCTGGAGCCCTTGGCGGCCGTGGCCATGGCCACCTTGAACGCGGCGGAATGTTACGGGCTGAAAGGCCGGGGCGCCCTGGCCCCGGGTTATGTGGCCGACCTGGTCATAGTCGAGGACCTCAAGGATTTCAAGGCCCGCCACGTTTTCAGCCGGGGCGGGGAAGTGGCCCGGGCCGGCCGGCTTTTGGCGGATATCAAGGCTTCGCCTCTCCCCCTGGCGGTCTTGAACACGGTGCGCCTGGCCCCCCCGACCCTGGACGACCTGGCCTTGCCCTTGGCGGGCGGCCGCGTTCTGGCCATAGGAATCCGGCCCGGCAGTCTATTGACCGACCGCCTGGAAATCAGCGTGGAGCGGGACGCCGCCGGCCGTTTCGAGCCCCGCTTGAATCCGGGGCTGAACAAGCTGGCCGTGGTTGAAAGGCATAGGGCCAGCGGCCGCCTGGGCCTGGGCGTCCTGTCTGGTTACGGCCTGAAAAACGGGGCCTTGGCCTCCACGGTGGCCCATGACGCCCACCACCTCATAGTGGCCGGCGACAATGATTCCGATATGCTGGCCGCCATAAGGCAAGTGGCCGCCCAGGGCGGCGGCTTCGCCGCGGTCCGGGCGGGTAAGGTTCTGGCCGGCCTGGCCCTGCCCGTGGCCGGCCTCATGGCCGACCGCGAAGCCCGGGACGTGGCCGGCGACATGGAAAAACTTCTGCGGGCCGCCCACGGTGAACTGGGCCTGCCCGAATCCATCCATCCCCTGATGGCCTTGTCTTTCTTGAGTTTGACGGTTATCCCGGAATTGAAGTTGACCTGCGGCGGCCTTTTCGACGTCTCGGCCTTCAAGCCCGTGAGCCTGGAACCGCCGGCCGCCTGAGCCAAATATCGCCGGCGCTAGGTTCTCTGGTGACCGTGGCCGGTGACGATGAAGCGGGTGGTGGTCAGTTCCCGGAGGCCCATGGGGCCGTAGGCGTGGAGGCGGGTGGTGCTGATGCCGATTTCGGCCCCCAGCCCCAGGCAGCCGCCGTCGTTGAGCCGGGGCGAGGCGTTGACCATGACGCAGCCGGCCTCCACCGACCTTTGGAAATGCTCGCCCCGGGCTTGGTCTTCGGTGACTATGACCTCGGTGTGGTTGGAACCGTGGCGGGCGATATGGGCCAGGGCGGCCTCGTAGTCGGGCACCACTTTCACGGCCAGGATGAGGTCCAGGAATTCGCGGCCCCAATCGTCTTCGGTTGCCGGTTCGGCTTCGGGCAGAAATCTCCGGGCTTCCTGGTTGGCGCGGAGGGCGACCCCCAGGCCGGCCAGGCGGCGGCCCAGGGGCGGGAGAAAAGCCTCGGCCTCGGCGGCGTGGACCAGGAGGGCTTCCAGGCTGTTGCAGGTGGAGGGGCGCTGGGTCTTGCCGTTGACCACCAGGTCGGCGGCCCGCTTAAGGTCGGCCCCCTGGTCCACGTAGAGATGGCAGACGCCCTTGAAGTGTTTCAGCACCGGGATGCGGCTGTTTTCGCTGACGAAACGGATGAGGCCCTCGCCGCCCCGGGGTATGACCAGGTCGATGGTCTCGCTTAGGGTAAGAAGTTCGCGCAAGGCCTCCCTATCCAAAGGGGGGAGGATGGTCACGGCCCGGGGGTCCAGGTCCTGGCCGGCCAGGCTGCGGGCGAAAACCTCGGCCAGGGCGGCGGAGGTGCGGGCCATTTCCCGGCCGGCCTTGACGATGAGCCCGTTGCCGCTCTTGATGGCCAGGGCCCCGGCCTCCACCGGGGCCCCGGGCCGGGCTTCGCAGATGAAGGCGATGAGGCCCAGGGGAATGCGCAGCCGGGCCACCCTGAGGCCGTCCGGCAAAATCCTTTCATCCTCCGTCTGGCCGATGGGCGTGGAGAGGCGCCGCACGCGGTCCACGGCCTCCGCCAGTTCCGCGAGGCGTTTTTCCGTCAGGGCCAGCCGGTCCAGCATGTGGGGCGGCAGCCCGGCCCGGGCCGCTTCGTCCGTATCCATTTCCGAGGCCTGGAGAAGGTTCCGGCTTCCGCCGGCCAGGTTATCGGCCAGGGCGGCCAGGGTTTGGTCCCGCTTCTCCGGGGCGGCCAGGGCCAGGCCGCGGGCCGCCCCGGCCGCCGCCTCCGCAATTCCTTTAAGTTCCTTAAGGTCTCGGGTCAAGGCTCGGCTCCTTAATCATGAAGGCCCTTCAGACCAAGCCTTCGGCCAGCACCAGGTTGTCGCGGTGGATGATTTCCTCGGCCGGGCAATAACCCAAGAGCCCGGCTATTTCCTGGCTGCGGCGGCCCCGTATTTTTTCCGCTTCGTCCGAGCCGTAGTTGCTCAGGCCCAGGGCCAGCACCCGGCCCTGTTCATCGGCCACCTCCACCGTGGACCCGGCTGAAAACTGTCCCGCGACCTCCTTGAGCCCGCCCGGCAACAGGCTTTTGCCCCGCTTGGTCAGGGCCAGGGCGCAGCCGGCGTCCACCACCAGACGGCCCCGGGGCCGGCTGGCAAAGGCCAGCCAGTTCTTTTTGCCGGCCAAGGCCTTGCCCGGCCGGGGCTTGAAGAAAGTGCCCGCCTCCTGTCCGTCCAGGAGGCGCCGCAGAATATCGCGGCTTCGCCCGTCGGCGACGAGGCTGGCCACCCCCAGGTCGGCCAGGCGCTTGGCCGCCCGGACCTTGGTGAACATGCCCCCGGTGCCCAAGGGGCCGCCCCCGCCGGCCTGGGCCAGTATCTCCGGCGTCACCTTGTCCACCTGGCTGATTAAGGCCGCCGCCGGGTCCCGGCGGGGATCCGCCTGGTAAAGGCCGGCCTGGTCGGTGAGGTTGATGAACAGGTCGCCTTCCACCAGGGCGCAGGCCAAGGCCCCGAGGGTGTCGTTATCCCCCACCTTCAATTCTTCCACGGCCACGGTGTCGTTCTCATTGATGACCGGCACCACGCCGTGGGCCAAGAGGGTCCTTAGGGTGTTCCGGGCGTTCAGAAACCTGGCCCGGTCGGCCAGGTCGTCGGCGCTGATGAGCACCTGGGCGGCCAGGAGGCCCTCGTCGGCCAGGGCCTTCTCCCAGGCGGTCATGAGAAAGGCCTGCCCCACGGCCGCGCAGGCCTGCTTGAGCAGGAGGGTTTTGGGCCGGTCGGCCAGGCCCAGCTTAAGGCGGCCCACCCCCACCGCGCCGGAGGAGACCAGGAGCACTTCCCGGCCGTCCTGTTTCAGGGCCGCGGCCTGCCGGGACAGCACTTTAAGGCGGTTGCGGGAGAGGCCGCCGTTTTCAAACAAAACGCTGGTGCCGATTTTAATCACCACCCGCCGGCACTTGCGCAGGTCGCTTCTGGAAAACGGCATGGTCCCCACAGAGTTTCAAACGGTTTACGCTGACCCCAATTTTCATTCTAGCTGATAACGCCGCCCGTTTCAACCGCGGCCGCTCATTTCCGCAGCACCCGCAGAGCATTGCCCACCACCAGTAAACTGATGCCCGTGTCGGCAAATACGGCCATCCACATGGTCGCATGTCCCATGAAGGTCAAAATGAAGAATATAGCCTTCACGACGAGCGCCAAGGTGATGTTTTGCGCAAGTATGGCGAAGGTGGACCGGGACAATCTGATGAAGCGCGGTATTTTTCCAAGGTCATCGTCCATCAGGGCCACATCGGCTGTTTCAATGGCCGTATCCGATCCCGCCGCCGCCATGGCGAAGCCTATATCCGCTCTGGCCAGGGCCGGGGCATCGTTGATGCCGTCGCCCACCATGCCGACCTGACCCTTTTCCGCCAGCCGCTCGATAACAGCCAGCTTGTCTTCCGGCAGTAGATTTCCCATGAACGAATCCACGCCCGCCTGGGCCGCAACGGCCCGGGCTGTGTGTTCATTATCTCCAGTCAGCATTGTGGTGATGAGGCCTAGCCGTTTTAGTTCATGGACCGCTTCAATGCTGCCGGGCTTCAGAGTATCGGCCACGGCGAACAGCGCCCTGACTCCCTGTTTCCCGACTAAGGCCACCACGCTTTTGCCTTGTTTTTCCAAGGCGAAGATATTTTCTTCCAAGGCCGCGGAACATAGGTTCAGTTCCTCCACCAGGCGATGATTCCCCAGATGCCATTTTTCTCCGCCAATCACGCCGCTTAAGCCTTGGCCAGGTATGGCCGCGAAGTCGGCAACGTCAAACAAGGCGACGCCTTTCCCGTATTGCGCGATGGCCGTGGAAACCGGATGATCCGAGCGGGCGGCGAGGCTTGCGGCCAGAGCAACGGCATCCGCCCCGTCGTAAGCTCCAATTGCAAGAAAGTCCGTCAGTCTGGGTTGTCCATGCGTGAGAGTGCCGGTCTTGTCCAGCGCCAGAGACTTAAGCCTTCTGCCTTGTTCAAGGAAAATTCCGCCCTTAATCAGGATGCCATGTCGAGCGGCCGCGGCCATACCGCTCACTATGGTGACGGGGGTGGAGATGACCAGAGCGCAAGGGCAGCCTATGACCAGGAGAACCAAGGCGGTATATATCCAATTTGTCCAGGCTCCGCCCGTCAAAAGCGGGGGAATGATCATTGTCAATAGGGCGCTCAGAAACATCGCGGGCGTGTAATACTTGGCGAATTGATCAATAAGACGTTGTATCGGAGCGCGGGAAGTCTGCGCCTCGGACACGGTGCGGATAATCCGGGCCAAAGTCGAGCCGTCCGCCGGAGCGCTCACCTGGAACTCGAAGGAACCGGATTCATTGATAGTGCCCGCATACACTACATCGCCCGCGCTCTTTTCCACCGGCAGACTTTCTCCGGTAATTGGGGATTGATTGACGGCCGATTGTCCCCGCACGACGATGCCGTCCATGGCCACGCGCTCGCCGGGCTTCACGCGCACCAGGCTGCCCGCGGCCACTTGGCGGATGTCCATTTCAGCCCAGGAACCGTCACTCAGCCGCACGGTGGCCTTTTCCGGCGCCAAGTTGAACAACTTTTTGACGGCGTTTCTGGCCCGGTCCACGGCTTTGTCTTCAATAATCTCGGCCAGAGTGAATAGCAGCATCACCATGGCGGCTTCCGAGTAATGCCCTATGATGAGCGCTCCGGTAACGGCCGCGGACATGAGCGCGTTGATGTTCAGGTTTAAATTTTTGATCGCCATCCAGCCCTTTCCGTACATGGTCAGCCCGCCAAGCAGAATGGCGCTGACGGCCAGCACAAAAGGCAGGTATTCATTCAGCGTCAGACCGCCCGCCTTCAAGGCGTTAAGGTCAATACCGAAAACCGTTATCTTCCATTCGGACAGAAGTTCAAAGGCTTCCGAAGCCGCGGCAAACACTCCCGCGGCAGCCAGACGCTGCCAGGAAATTTGCGGAGCGGCCGGAACCATGACGGCTTCTCCATTTGAGCCGGCCGGTTCGAATTCCAGGCCGATTAAGGCCAGCTCAGCCTCAATGGATTTCGCGGCGGGCAACGTATGGCTGATAATAAGCATACGTTCCATAAGGTTGAAGGTAAGGTCGGTAATGCCCGGCATCGACGCCAGTTTTTTTCTGATCAGAGCCTCTTCCACGGGGCAGCACATGTTCATGATTCGGTAGGCGGTTTTGGTGATGTTGCTCATGCTGCTTCTCTGCCTGGTGCGGTTAGGGTGGAGACTGCTTGACGGCCGTTTTATTTATGCTAATATCTATAGTCGCTATAGGGTCAAGCGCTTTTTTTGGAGCAAAAAAGTGAAAATTGGTGAACTGGCTGAAAAAACCGGATGCAAAATCGTCACCATCCGGTACTACGAAAAGGAAGGGCTTCTCCCCGCGCCCAAAAGGTCGGCCGGCAACTACAGGCTGTATGGGAAGGAAGATCTGTATCGTCTTGAGTTCATCATGCACTGCCGCAGGCTGAGCATGAATCTCGCCGAGATCAAGAAACTATTGGCTTACAGGGGGCACCCGCAAGGTGATTGTACCTGGGTTTCCGAACTTATCAAAACGCACATTAAGGAAATCAATGGAAAAATTGCCTCGCTTACACACTTGAAGATGCACTTGGAACAATTACAGCATAGTTGTGCTGGCGGGGAAAATGGTGAACCCTGCGGCATAATCAGCAATCTTGACGCATCTAAATCATCTTGCGGGCAATGCGCGAAGGTTATAAGAATTACATCTGGCCTCTTGAAATGATTTTCGGCTGGGCCGG
>JAITUX010000028.1 GCA_031286085.1 Candidatus Adiutrix sp.
GATACCTTTGCCCAGGGCGCGGTGCGGGCGGCCGCCTGGCTGGTCGGCCGCGCCCCAGGTTTATATACCTTGGAAGACACTTTAAGGGGCTAGGTTCTGTCGTCATTTAAAATTTAATATGGTACACTCTTTCTCATAAGGAGGAGGCGCCATGGAATATAGACACAAACTCAGAGATGATCAGTGGGATAAGATCAAAGACCATTTGCCAGGTAAAGCGGGCGATGCCGGTCGCAGGGCAGTGGACAACCGCCTTTTCATAGACGCGTTAATCTGGATAGCGCGAAGTGGCGCGCCGTGGAGGGATTTGCCAAAAGAGTTTGGCAATTGGTCGAATGTCCATAAGCGGTTCACGCGTTGGTCAAAAAAAGGGATATGGCAACAAATTTTCAATACCTTAGCTGTTGGCCCAGATACAGAATGGTTGATGATTGACTCGACAATAGTCAAGGTTCACCAACACGCCGCGGGGGCAAGAGGCAAAAAAAACAAAACATTGGGCGGTCCAGAGGCGGCTTGACCAGCAAGATACATATGCTGTGTGATGCGCTTGGCAACCCTTTGAAATGCGTGGTGACGGCTGGTCAAGTCAATAGATTTTACTCAGGCTGAAACCTTCCGGCTCCGGCTGCCTGGTCCAAGCTTCGGCGCCAGGTTCGCCGGCATCGGTCCAGGGCTCAGCCTTGGTGTGGTGAAGCGGCCTCGTTTTGGTGTGGCAAAAAGGCCACGGTTTCGGGGGCGTTGGTTTCGGGGCAGCGGGTTGTTTATGTAAGTTGTTTAAATAAAAGGGTAATATTTGCGATTTGGTTTTGGGGAAGCTGGCATTGATTTTGCTTGCCCCTCTCACGTCAAGTAAAATTTAAGTAAATTCTACGGCGGCTGAAATTATGCAACAAACCCTTGCCAATGAGATTTGCGCCCAAGGCCTGGGCCTTCATACCGGACGGGAGTTGACGGTCCGCCTCAAGCCGGCGGCCGTCGGTTCCGGCCTAAGCCTGAAACGGTCGGATATCCCGGCGGCCCCGGCCTTGAAAGCCGTGGCGGCCAACGTCACCGGCACCACCCTGGCCACGACTTTGGGCCGGGGGGAGAACAGCGTCTCCACCATTGAACACTTGCTCTCCGCCTTGGGTGCCTTGGGGGTGGACAACCTTCTGGCCGAAGTGGACGGCCCGGAACTGCCGATTTTCGACGGCTCGGCCGCCGAATGGCTGCGTCTAGTGAATGAGGCCGGGCTGGCCCCCCAGGCCGCCCCCCGGCTCTCCCAGACCCTGGCCCGCCCCTTCCGCCTGGCGGTGGACGACAAATCCATCGAGGCCCGGCCGGCCGGCCGACTGTCCGTGGAAGGGCACATTGATTTCGGCGGCTTCATCGGCCGGCAGAGTTTTCACTACGTGGCCTCTCCCTCGGCCTACGCCGAGGAAATAAGCCGGGCCCGGACCTTCTGCCTGGCCCAGGACGTGGAATACATGCGGCTCAACGGCCTGGCCAAGGGCGGCTCCCTGGACAACGCCGTGGTGGTCGGGGACGACGGCCTGCTCAACCCGGAGGGCCTGCGTTACCGCGACGAGTTTGTCCGCCACAAGATCCTGGATTTTCTGGGCGACCTGACCTTGGCCGGCGTGCCTCTCCTGGGCCATTTCACCATCCGCAAGTCCGGCCACGAACTCAACTGCCGCTTTGTGAGGGCCATCCTGGCCGAACCCGGCCTTTTGACCGACCTCTCCACCGCGCCCCGGCACCGGCGCCCGGCCCGCCAACCCCTCCAGATTTTCCAGGAAGACATCTGGAGAGAGCCAATTTACCAGGGCTGAACCCTGGCTGGGGCCGCGAGCCCCAGACCCCTCCGGCGCGGCCCTTCGGCCGCGCTTTTCCATTCCGAATATTGACAACGCCTTCGCGTTGTGTAAAGTAATTCATGGCCAGAATAAAACTACCGCCGAAACCGCCCTTCAAAAAAGTGGGCCTGGCCGGGCTGGGCCTTATAGGCGGCTCCCTGGCCAAGGCCCTGATCCCCTTCGGCGGCCTGGAACTCCACATCTTTGACCGCGACCCGGCCACGGTGGAGGCGGCCCGCCGGGTCCGGCGCTTCGCGGCCGTGACCGACGACGCGGAAACCTTCGTCGGCTGGCCCCTGGACCTGGCTTACCTGTGCCTGCCGGTGCGCCGCAACATCCAGCTGGTGGAACTCATGGGCCGCCGGGGAGCCGCCTACCCGGTCACGGACGCGGGCAGCGCCAAGGCCCCCATCGCGGCCGCGGCCGCCAGGGCCGGCCTGGTTTTCTGCGGCGGCCACCCCATAGCCGGGCTGGAGTTGTCCGGCTGGGCCAACTCCAGCGCCGACCTTATCCGGGGGTGCCTCTTCATTATCACCCCGCCGGACGGGGCCGGGCCCGAGGTGCTGGCCCTGGCGGAAAAACTGCGCGCCCTCCACGAACTCCTGGATTGCCGGGTGCGGTTCATGTCCCCGTCGGACCACGACCGGCTCTACGGCCTGGTCAGCCATCTGCCCTACCTGGCCGCCGCCGCCCTGGCCGGGACCGTGCTGCGGAAAGGCGGCCTGGAAACCCTGGCCTGGGCCGGCACCGGCTTCAGGGACTCAACCCGGGTGGGCGCTTCCGCGCCCCCCAAATGGGTGGAGATAATCCTGCAGAACGCCGACAACCTGGTGGAGGACATTGAAGCCCTGAGGGGGCTTTTGGCGGAAATCAGCGCCGGCCTCTCCGCCCGCGACGAGGCCGGGCTCCTGGCTCTCCTGGAGCCAATCGCCGATTTCCGAGGAAGGAAACGCTGATTAATGGTCTTTTTGCTCCCTGGCGTCGTCAGGCTCATTCCGGGCGAAGCTCATGTATGCCTTGATACACCTCGCTTCGCCCGGAATTCGCCTTTCTAGCCAGGAAACAAAAATCCTCATTAATCAGCGTTTCCTTGGACTTGATTCCAAATCAAAATGATGGGATAAATGGCCTAATTCAGCGACAAGCGAGGTCGAACCGTGAAAATAGCCCTGGCCAGCGACCACGCCGGCCGCGAATACCGGAAAGCCATCGGCGCCGACCTGGCCAGCCAAGGCTTTTCGGTGATTGACCTGGGCGTGCCCGACGGAGTGGAGAGCGCCGATTATCCCGACTACGCCCTGAAAGCGGCCGAGGCCGTGGCCTCCGGCGCCTGCGACCGGGGCGTTCTGATCTGCGGCACGGGCACGGGCATGGCCATGGCGGCCAACAAGGTCAAGGGCGTCCGGGCGGCCAACTGCACCGGCGAACTCATGGCCCGGCTGGCCCGCCGCCACAACGACGCCAACGTGCTGGCCCTGGGTTCCCGCCTCCTGGGCCTGGAACTGGCCCTGGCCATCGTGGAAGCCTTTCTGACCACCGGCTTTGACGGCGGTCGGCATCAGGCCCGGCTGGCTAAGCTCCAGGGCTGAACCCTGGACTCCAGCCGGCGGGCCCCTAGCGGCCCTTGGTCAGGAGCTGCTTGATCAGGTTGATTTTGGCCGGGTCGCCTTTGACCTTGATCTTGCCGGTCAGGAAAGCCGCCAGGGGGTTCAAGGTTTTCAGGTAAATCCCCGCCGCCGTCTCCGCGGCCAGGGTTACGCTCAGGTCCGGCGGCTCCGCCGGCGCCCCCTCGGCCAGGGTCAGCCGCCCCTCGGCGGCTGAAAGCCGCCACTGGGCCGCGCCCGCGCCGGTCAAATCCACCAGGGCCACGGCGCTGAAACCGGCCGGCAGGTCCGGCCGGGCGTTTTCAGCCTTCGTTTTCAATATTTCAAACAGTTCCGCGGTTTCCATTTTTTAATCCGTCCCGGCCTTGAAAAAGGCCGGGCTTTCTTTTCCCGGGGCGTTGTATTATAATTATGCGGCTGAACATCCGCCCCCCCGGCTTCGGGCCCGCTTTCAGCCTCAAATGGATAATCCTTATTCCTTACGGTATAACACATCTCCGGCCGGATCGGCAAGCGGAACCGCTGGCGGCAGGGCGCAATCCGTGAAAAGTCTCCGGGTGGTCATAGGGCTCATGGCCTGGCTTTGCGGCCTGGGCGGCTGCGCCCTGCCCGGGCCGGCCTCCAAGGAGGCGGCCCCGCCCCGGCCGGCCAAGGACGCGGTTTACCTCGCGGCCCTTGATTTCCGCAGCCCCGCCGACCCCGCCCTGGCCGCGCGTTTCAACGAGGTCAGCCGCCTGGCCCTGATGCGGGACCAGCCCGCCGACCTGGCCACCTTGAACCAGCGCCTGGCCGTCTCCCTGACCGAGGCCCAGAGCTTATTGCGCAGCCAGGGCTACTATGAAGGCCGGGCCTTCGGCCGCCTGGGGAAGCCCGCCGGCGACACGGTTCCCGCGACGGTGACTTTCAGCCCCGGCCCCCGCTACAAGTTCGGCCGGGCCAGGGTGATCCTGGCCGGCCACATCCCCGCCGAACTCTCCGCCGACCCGCCGCCCGCCGACCTGGCCCAGGCCGGGCTCGAACCCGGCGCCCCGGCCCGGGCCGACGACATGCTGGCGGCCGTGGAACGCCTGGCCGGCGCCTGGCGCAACCGGGGCTTCCCGGAAGCCATAATACGGAACGCCCGCTATTTCGCCAATCACGAGACCCGGGAACTGGAAGCCGAAATAACCCTGATCCCCGGCCCCTTCACCCGGATGGGCCCGGTGCTGGTCTCCGGGGCGGCCCCGGTGGACCAGAGCTACCTGGACGCCCTTAAGACCTGGCGGGACGGCCAGCCCTGGAACCAGGCCCTGGTGGAAAATTACCTGAACACCCTCCGGCGGACCGGCCTTTTCCAATCCGTGGATTTGGCCGGGCCGTCGGCTTCACGCGCGGCGACGGATGAAGGCGAGACCAGGCCGGTCCGGCTGGCCCTCAAACCGGCCTCGGCCCGCACCGTGGGCGGCCAGGTCAACTACGACACCGATTTCGGCGCGGGGGTCAAGCTCTACTGGGAAAACCGCAACCTCACCGGGCACGGCGACCGGCTGCGCCTGGATCTGCCGCTCTGGACGGATTTGCAGGAGTTCACCGCCGCCTACCGCTACCCCTTCCTCTTCCGCCCGGACCAGGATTTCATAGCCAAGGGCGGCCTCCTGCACCAGGATACCGCCGCCTACCGGCTGTGGTCCGGCTCGTTTTCGCCCGGCGTGGAACGCCGGCTGTCGCGCCACTGGCGCGGCGCCCTGGCCGGCTATGTCGAGGGCGGCTCCCTGGAAGACCCCGGTCAGACCCAGGAACGCTTCCACGTTCTGGGCCTGCCCGTCACGCTCAACTACGACCGCACCGACGACCTCCTGGACCCCACCCTGGGCGCCCGGCTCAACCTGGCCGCCGCGCCCTATGCCGGCGACTATCACGAGGACTTCCGGGCCTACCGCGGCAGCCTGGAAGGCCAGGCCTTCCTGCCCCTGGGCCTGCCGCGGACCGTCCTGGCCCTGCGCGGCCTCTGGGGAGGGATTTGGGGCATAGACCACAGCCAGGACGTCCCCAGTTCCCTGCGTTTCTACAGCGGCGGCTCCGGCTCCGTGCGCGGCTATGACTACCAATCCGTGGGCCCGCATAACGACCGCCGCGAACCCCTGGGCGGCCTCGCCCAGGTGGAGACCGGGGCCGAGGCCAGGGTGCGCTTCAACGAAACCCTGGGCGCCGTGGCCTTCCTCGACGGCGGCACGGTCTATGCCCAGGCCGACGACCGGCTCTTCCAGGACCTCATGTGGGGCACGGGCGCCGGGCTGCGCTACTTCACCCCGGTCGGCCCCATCCGCCTGGATGTGGCCCTGCCCCTGGACCGCCGCCCCGGGGACAGCGCCTGGCAACTCTACCTGAGCCTGGGCCAGAGTTTCTGATATGCGCCGTCCGGGGCGGGTTTTCCTGTTGGTTTTTCTGGGCCTGGCCGCGGCCTCGCTGGCGGGCCTTTACCT
>JAITUX010000071.1 GCA_031286085.1 Candidatus Adiutrix sp.
CGTCCACCCATCTATGGGAGAGAGCCAGAATCTCCTCCCCGCCGGCCAGGCCCCGGTTCACGCTTTCCCGTATCCGCAGGGCGCAATTTATGACGGCCCGGCCCTGCCGGCCGTCCACCCTGGGCGCGCTCCTGTCCCCGAGGCAGCGCACGAAAGACTTGAGTTCCTCTTCCAGGGGGTCCCGGGAACCGAACCGGGGCCGCTCCGTCTTGAGCTTGGGCGGGCTCCCGGGCCGGAATTCCACCTTGTTCACCACCAGGAGCCGGCGTTTGCGGAAATCGACCGAGAGGTAGGCGTCCGGCTGGAAGACCCGCATTTTGCGCTCGTCCTTCAGGGCCAGGCGGCTGGCCGTCAGGTTGGCCACGCAGCCGCCGGGAAATTCCAGGCGGGCGCTCACCAGGTCCGGGTGCCGCCCCAGAACCGGCACGCCGGAAGCCCGTATCTCGCGGGGTTCCTCACCCACCAGGGCCAGGATTATGTCCAGGTCGTGGCTCATGAGGTCCAGGGTCACGTCCACGTCCATGCCCCGGCCCTTGAAGGGGGCGATGCGGATAGCCTCAATGAAGCGGACCCCCCGCCCCTGGGCCAGGAGCCCTTCCACCGCCGGATTGAAGCGCTCCAGGTGCCCCACCTGCAGAATCCGCCCGCCTTCCTCGGCCAGGCGCACCAGGGCGTCGGCTTCCTCCAGGGTGGCGGTCATGGGTTTTTCGCACAGGACGTCCTTGCCGGCCCGCAAAAGGTCTTCGGCTATGCGGGCGTGGGCCCCGGTGGGCGCGGCGATGACCGCCGCCTCGATGTCATCCAGGATTTCCTCGTGGGAAGCGGCCGCCCTGGTCTTGACCGACCGGGCGATTTCCTTGGCCCGCCCCGGGTCGGCGTCCACCACCGCGGCCAGGCGCACGTTCTTCATGGCCGCCAGTTTCTCGGCGTGGAAGCGGCCCAGGTAGCCGACCCCGATGACGGCCAGGCTGACCCTGCCGTCGGTCATAAATCCCTCATGGCCCGGGCCACGGCCTCGCCCACCTGGCCGACCTCGGCTTCGCTCAAGTAGGGGTGGAAGGGCAAGGCCATGATTTTCCCGGAACAGGCCTGGGCCGTCGGCATATCTTCCGCCGCGTAGCCCAGGTACTCAAGGGCCGTAAGCCTGTGCATGGGCGTGGGGTAGTAAATGGCGGTGGGGATGTCCCGCTCCTTCAGGCGGGCCGCCAAGGCGTCGCGCCGGCCGTCCGCCACCAGGACGCAATATTGGGCCCAGGAACTAAAGCGGCCGGCGGCTATGGAAGGCGTGGTCAGGCCGGGCACGGCGGCGAGGGCCTCCCCATACCAGCGGGCCACCTTCTGCCGGGCGGCCAGTTCCTCGGAGAATATTTCCAGCTTGGCCAGAAGGACGGCGGCCTGGAGGGTATCCAGGCGCCCGTTGAGGCCCAGGCGCGCGTTATCGTAGCGGTCACGGCCCTGGCCGTGGACGAGGATGGAGCGGCAGAGCCCGGCCAGGCCGTCGTCGTCCGTGAAGATGGCGCCGCCGTCCCCGTAGCCGCCCAGGGGCTTGGCCGGGAAAAAGCTGGTGGCCCCGGCCAGGCAGCCCAGCCCGCAGGTTTTCCGGCCCCGGTATTCCGCCCCGAAGGACTGGGCGGCGTCCTCCAGGGTCAGGAGGCCATGCCTTTGGGCCGCCGGCAAGAGGGCGTCATAATCCGCGGGCTGGCCGAAAAGGTCCACCGGAATGACGGCGCGCGGCTCAAGGCCGGGTTCCAGGGCCGCCCGGGGCAGGGGGTAAACCGTGTTGTCCCGCTTCCGCACGGCGGAGACGGCCAAATCCAGGGCGCGGGGGTCGATGTTGAAGGTCACGGGGTCGATATCCACCATGACCGGCGTGGCCCCGAGCAAGGCCACTGTTTCGGCGGTGGCGAAGAAGGAGAAGGCCGGCACGAAGACGGCCTGCCCCGGCCCCACGCCCCAGGCCAGGAGCGGGATAATCAGGGCGTCGGTCCCGGAGGAACAGCCGATGCAGTGCTTGGCCCCGGCGAAGCGGGCCAGCTTCCCCTCCAGTTCGCCCACCTCCGGCCCCAGGATATAGGAGTTGTGGTCGAGGACGGCCTTGATTCGGGCGTCTATATCGGCGCGGATACGCTTCTGCTGGGCGGCCAAATCTATAAAACGCATGGGCACCTGTTTCGGATTTTGATTTTATCGGGCAATATTATATATCGACCGGGCTTGATTTGTAAACGCCCTGTTTGCCGGCCAGGGCCCCGGCCCGGCTTTTAATTCGGCTCTAAAAAGGCCAGGTAGCGGCCGCCGGCTTTTTCCACCCTGAGGGGCAGGCCGAAGGCCCGGCTCAGGTTCTCCGGGGTGAGGGTTTCGGCCAGCGGCCCGGCCGCCAGCACGGCGCCGCCTTCCGCCAAAATCAGGGCGTGGGTCAGGAAGGGGCCTATCTCCAGGGTGTTGTGGGTGGTCAGGATGATGGTGGGGCCGCCGGGGGCGGCCAGCTCCCCCAGCCGGGCCAGGAAGGTCTCCCGCCCGGCCAAGTCCAGGTTGGACATGGGCTCGTCCAGAAACAGCAGCTCCGGCCCGGCCAGGGCGGCCCGGGCCAAAAGGGCCCGCTGCTTCTCCCCGGAAGACAGAAGGCCGAACTCCCGGCCGAAGAGCCGGCCGAGGCCGAATTGTTCGGCCGCCTCCCGGGCCAGCCTCATCTCCCCGGCCGACGGCTCCTCGTAGAGCCCCAGGGAGGCCCGGGGCCCGGAGAGGATCACCTCCCCCACCGTGGCCCGGGCGGGGGTCATTTCCTCCAGGGTCTTGGCCACCCAGCCCAGGCGGCGGCGCAGTTCGCGCAAATCCACCCGCCCCAGGCGTTGCCCCAGAATCTCCACAACGCCTTCGGTGGGCCAGATATAGCCGGTCAAAAGGCGCAGCAAAATGGTCTTGCCCGCGCCGTTGGGCCCCAGGACGGCCCAGTGCTCCCCCCGGGCCACCCGCCAGGAGATATCCCTTATCAAGTATTCCCGGCCCCGCCTGAAGCTCAGGCGGTCGGCGGAAATGACGGTTTCGCGGCCTTCCATCCGGCTCATGGTTTCACCTCGGCGGCTATTTTACTACATTCCCGGGCCGGCGGACAACGCGCCCGCGCGTCCGACGGTCGCCCAAGCCGGCTTTTAAATGTTTGTCTGAAGCCCAAAAAAGTGATATAATAAATAGTTATGATTAAGACCGCTTTCACCATACGCAAGGCGCGGCTGGACGACGTGCCGGCCATCTACGAGCTTTTGAAAGACAAGGCCCGGCGGGGTTTTCTCCTGCCGCGCAGCCTGGCCAACATCTATGAAATGATCCAGACTTTCTGGGTGGGCGAGGCTGAAGACGGCCGGGTGGCCGGGACGGCCGCCCTCCAGGTGGCCTGGGAAAACCTGGGGGAGGTCCGCTCCTTGGCGGTGCGCGAGGAGTTAGGCGGCCAGGGCCTGGGCCGGGCCCTGACCAAGGTCGTGGAAAAGGAGGCCGAGGCCCTGGGCGTGGGCCGGCTCTTCGTCCTGACCTACCTGCCGGGCTTCTTCTCCGTCCTGGGCTACACGGCCATCCCCCTGGAGGAACTGCCCCAGAAAATCTGGGCCGTCTGCTTCAAGTGCATCCATTTCCCCGATTGCCAGGAAACGGCCATGCTCAAAATCCTTTCCCCGGCCG
>JAITUX010000101.1 GCA_031286085.1 Candidatus Adiutrix sp.
AACCAGCGTTATGGCCGCCGTCAGGGTGGTCTTGCCGTGGTCTATGTGACCTATGGTCCCCACGTTCACGTGCGGCTTGGTGCGATCAAACTTCTTCTTGCCCATTTTAGCCTCCTCCGGCTCACCCTCGGCGCCGTTTCCCGCTCAATTCAGGTCCACGGCCGCATTTCACAAAAAAACGCTGGAAACTGGAGCCCACAATCGGACTTGAACCGATGACCTCGTCCTTACCAAGGACGTGCTCTACCTGCTGAGCTATGTGGGCCTTGGGACGCCCGTAAAAGCTTCCAGGCGGTAAACTGGAGCGGGAAACGGGGCTCGAACCCGCGACCCTCAGCTTGGAAGGCTGACGCTCTAGCCAACTGAGCTACTCCCGCCCGGGAAAACAAAAATTAATGGTGGAGGGGGGAGGATTCGAACCTCCGAAGTCAATTGACGGCAGATTTACAGTCTGATCCCTTTGACCACTCGGGAACCCCTCCGCAAGAGGCCGCCGCCTTATACCCTGAAGTCGCCCAAACGAACCTTCAATCAACGGAATATACCGGGCGAAAACCCAAAAGTCAAGCGCTTAAAAACCGCCAGCGGACCATGTCCGGATGGCGGATTATAGCCTAAAAAACAGTGGCGGGGACGACGGGACTTGAACCCGCGATCTCCTGCGTGACAGGCAGGCGTGTTAGACCACTTCACTACGTCCCCGCGAGCGCCGACGCGAAAATATTTTATACTAAATTTCCCGGCCTTAAGTCAACTTAAAAATCGGCCGGAGCCGGCGGATTTTCTTGACAGACCGGAGGGGGCGAAGATATTATTTCACCTTAAAGCCCATGTCCCCCCAAATCGCCATTCCCGCCGCCGGCCTGGTCGTCGCCGCCCGCCCCGGCCGGAATCTACTTGAAACCCTGGCCGAAGCCGGCCTTCACCTGGAAGGCCCCTGCGGCGGCGCGGGCCGTTGCGGCAAATGCCGGGTGGAAATCCTGGCCGGCCGGCCCCCCCGGCCCACGGCCGAGGAAAAGGCCCTCCTCCCGGCCGAAGACCCGGCCCGGCCGGTCCGTCTGGCCTGCCTCCTGATCCCGGAAAGCGACCTGACCATAAGCCTGCCCCGGGCCTTGCGGGACGCCCCCATCTTAAGTTCCGGCCGCTCCCGGGCCAGACCCTTCGAGCCGCCCCTGGCCGAAACCCTCCCGGCCGGGGCCGGGGGCTCGGAAGCGGGCGACGCCACGGCCCATTTATACGGTCTGGCCGCGGACATCGGCACCACCACCATAGTCGCCTCCCTGGCGGACCTGAGAGACGGCCGGGAACTGGGCGTCCGTTCCCGAATAAACCCCCAGACCCGCCACGGCCTGGACATCATCTCCCGCATCGCCTACTGCGGCGAAAAAGGGGCCGCCGGAACGGCCGAACTCCAAAAGGAGCTCACCGGGGCCTTGAACGACCTGGCCTTGGACCTGGCCCGGGACCGCCAAATCGAGCCGCGACATATCCGCCTCGTCGCCGCGGCCGCCAACACCGCCCTCATCCATATCCTGGCCGGAATTTCGCCGGTCTCCCTGGGCCGGGCCCCCTTCGCCCCGGTCTTCACCCGCAGCCTGAGCCTCTCTCCGGCCGTCTTCGGCCCCGGCCCCCTGGCCGGGGCCGGGCTCATAACCCTGCCCTCGGTTTCCGCCTATATCGGCGCGGACGCCGTGGCCGGGGCCTTCGTCTGCGAACTGGCCGGCCTGGACCGGGCGCTCTTCATCGACCTCGGCACCAATGGGGAGATGATCCTGTCCTCCTCAGGCCGTCTCCTGGCCTGTTCCTGCGCGGCCGGCCCGGCCCTGGAGGGCATGAGCATCCAATACGGCCTGCGGGCCGCGGCCGGCGCCGTTTCCGAGGTCAGCCTCAGGCGGACCCCGGACGAATGGCGGACGGAATTGAGCGTCGTCGGCCGCGAAGCGCCGGCGGGCCTGTGCGGCAGCGGCCTCTTGGCCGCCATCCGCGAATTTCTGCGCCTGGACCTCATCCGCCGCGACGGGCGGATAAGGCCGGCCGAGGAGCTGCCCGCGGGCGATCCCCGCCGGGCGCTCTGCCGCTTATGGGACGGCCGGCCCGCCCTGGGTTTCACCGGCACGGACATCCGCCTGACCCAGAAGGACGTGCGCCAGACGCAGCTGGCCAAGGGGGCCATTCTCTCGGCCTGCCGCGCCCTTCTGCTCCAGGCCGGCCTTGAAACCTCCGACCTGGAACGCGTCCTGGTGGCCGGCCAGTTCGGGAGCCATCTCTCGCCGGCCAGCCTGACCGGCTGCGGCCTCCTGCCCCCGGAACTGGGCGGCCGCCTGGAATACGTGGGCAACACCTCCAGGGCCGGCGCCCGGCTGGCCCTGACCTCCCGCTCCGCCCTCGCGGCCATGGAGGAACTGGCCGCGCGGATCGATTACTTTGAACTGGCCGCCTTCCCCGGTTATGACCGCCTGTTCGCCGAAAGCCTCCGGTTCCCGGAGCCGCGCTTCCTTTAGGTTGTCAAGCGGCCGGTTTCGCGCTATAATTGAAAGAATTTGACATTCCACGCGGTCGCGGCTTACATCGGCAGGGGACGCTGATGAAAAAAACCAAATTCATTTTCGTCACCGGCGGGGTGCTTTCCTCCCTGGGCAAGGGGCTGGCCGCGGCCTCCATAGGCGCCCTGCTCAAGGCCCGGGGCCTTAGCGTCTCGCTGCAGAAGCTCGACCCCTACCTGAACCTGGACCCCGGCACCATGAGCCCCTTCCAGCACGGCGAGGTCTTCGTCACCGACGACGGGGCCGAAACCGACCTGGACCTGGGCCACTACGAGCGCTTCGTGGGCGTACCCATGAGCCACCGGAACACCTACACGGCCGGCCGCATCTTCACCCAGGTGCTCAACAAGGAACGCCAGGGCGCGTATCTTGGCGGCACGGTCCAGGTCATCCCCCACGTCACGGACGAAGTCAAGGCGGCCATCCGCTCGGCCGCCTCCCCGGACCTGGATGTGCTCCTGGTGGAAATAGGCGGCACGGTGGGGGATATCGAGGGCCAGCCTTTTCTGGAGGCCATTCGCCAGCTCAAGAACGACCTGGGCAAGAACCGCTGCCTCTATATCCACCTGACCCTGGTGCCTTATCTCAAGACCTCCGGGGAGCCCAAGTCCAAGCCCACCCAGCACAGCGTCAAGGAGCTGCGCTCCATCGGCATCCAGCCGGACATCATCCTCTGCCGTTCGGAAGAACCCCTGGCCCAGGACTTGAAACGCAAGATCGCCCTGTTCTGCGACGTGCCCCAGGACGCCGTGTTTTCAGCGGTGGACGTCAGGAACATCTACGAAGTGCCCTTGACATTCCACCGGGAAGGCATAGACAACAAGGTGGCCCGCCTCCTGCGCTTCAAGGGCGTGCCGGACATCACCCCGTGGCGGAGGCTCAACGAGCGCCTCAACAATCCCCGTCACGAGGTGCTCATCGGCCTGGTGGGCAAATACGTGGCCCTGGGGGAATCCTACAAGAGTCTCAACGAGGCCCTGACCCACGGCGGGCTGGAAAGCCAGTGCCGGGTCCTGATCCGGCACGTCAACGCCGAGGAACTGAAGCCCCGGAACCTCGAACGCCACCTGGGGGAGCTGGACGGCATACTAATCCCCGGCGGCTTCGGCGACCGGGGGGTGGAGGGCATGATCCTGGCGGCCCGCTTCGCCCGGGAAAACAAGCGCCCCTTCTTCGGCATCTGCCTGGGCATGCAGTGCCTGGTCGTTGAATTCGCCCGGAACGTGGCGGGCCTGCCGGAAGCCGCCAGCGAGGAGTGCAATCCCCAGGCCAGGGACAAGGTCATCTACCTGATGACCGGCTGGTACAACCACCGGGCCGAACGCCATGAAACGCGCAGCCACCTGAGCGATCTGGGCGGCACCATGCGCCTGGGTTCCCATCCCTGCCGGCTGGCCAGCGGCACCCTGGCCCACCGGGCCTACCGGGAGACCGAAATCCAGGAAAGGCACCGCCACCGCTTTGAATTCAACAACGCCTACCTTGACCTTCTGAGCCGGAAAGGGCTTAAATTCTGCGGCCTTTCCCCGGACAAAGCCCTGGTGGAGATGGTGGAACTGCCCGAGCATCCCTGGTTCCTGGGCTGCCAGTTCCACCCCGAGTTCAAGTCCACGCCCATGAAACCCCATCCCCTGTTCCGCGATTTCATAAAGGCGGCCCTGGCTTTCCGCCAGGCCAAGGCGGCTCCAGCCTGAGCCGGGCCTTGTTTTCACCCATACGGCGGACAGGCCCGGGAATCCGCCAAGGGCCGGGCCGGCGGCCATAAGAAGAGGCCGGCCAGAGATGAACCATGTGGGACTACACGGAAAAAGTCAAAGAGCATTTTGAAAACCCCCGCAACGTGGGCGTGGTGGACCGCATCGACGGCGACGGCCAGGTGGGCTCCCTGGCCTGCGGCGACGCCCTCAGGCTGACTCTCCAGGTGGACCGGGGCGCGGACCGCATTGAAGACGCCCGCTTCCAGACCTTCGGCTGCGCCAGCGCCATAGCCTCGTCCTCGGCCCTGACCGAGATGATCAAGGGCAAGACCCTGGACGAAGCCTTGAGGGTGACCAACCAGGATATCGCCGACTTCCTGGGCGGGCTGCCCCGGGAGAAGATGCACTGCTCTGTCCTGGGCCGGGAGGCCCTGGAAGCGGCCGTGGCCAATTACCGGGGCGTGCCCCTGCCCGCGGCCAACAGCCCCATAGTCTGCGAATGTTTCGGGGTCACGGAGCGGGAAATAGAACGGGTGGCCCGGGAAAACCGGCTGACCACGGCGGAGGACGTCACCGCCTACACCAAGGCCGGCGGCGGCTGCGGCCGCTGCGCGGCGGAGATAGAGAAAATCCTGGCCCGCCTGGCGGACCGGGGCTCCGAGGCCGCGCCCCAGGCCGCCCCGGCCCCTGGCGGAACGGGCCGCAAGCTGACCTTTCTCCAGAAGGCCCGGCTCATTGAAGAGGCCATCCGCGAGGAGATAGCCCCGGCCCTGATGCACGACGGGGGCGACATCGAACTGGTGGACATAGTCGGCGACGAGGTCCAGGTGACCTTGAAGGGCGCCTGCGCCGCCTGCCCCTCCTCCAAGCGCACCCTGGCCGACTTCGTCACGGGCAAACTGCGGGAGATGGTCTCGGAAAACATAACCGTCAAGGAAGTCCGGCCATGAGCGAACTGATCTACTTCGACAGCAACGCCACGACGAAGACGGCCCCGGAAGTGGTCGAGGCCATGTTGCCGTTTTTCAGCGAACGCTACGGCAATCCTTCCAGCATGTATCCCTTCGGGGGTGAAACGGCCCGGGAAATACGCCTGGCCCGGGAAAAGACGGCCGCCCTTTTAGGCTGCGACCCCCGGGAAATAATCTTCACCTCCTGCGGCACGGAGAGCGACAACACCGCCATCTGGTCGGCCCTGCGCACCCAGCCGGACCGCCGGCACCTGGTCACCAGCCGGGTCGAACACCAGGCCATACTCAGCAACCTGCCCCTCCTGAGGAAAATGGGCTACCGGGTCACCGAGGTCGGCGTTGACGAAAACGGCCGGCTTCTTTGGGACCAGTTCCTGGAAGCCCTGACCCCGGACACGGCCCTGGCCACCTTCCTGTGGGCCAACAACGAGACGGGGGTCGTCTTCCCGGTGGCCGAGATGGCCGAAGCCTGCGCGGAACGGGGCATCGCCTTCCACACCGACGCCGTCCAGGCCGTCGGCAAGATACCCATAAACCTGTCCGCCACCAAGATAGACCTCCTGTCCATCTCCGGCCACAAATATCACGCGCCGAAAGGCGTGGGCGCGCTCTATGTGCGCCGGGGCCTTAAGTTCTCGCCCTTCCTCATCGGCGGCCACCAGGAAAACGGCCGCCGGGGCGGCACGGAAAACGTGCCCTACATAGTCGGCGCCGGCCGGGCCGCGGAACTGGCCCTGGCCAACCTGGCCGATGAAAACACCCGGGTGCGGGCTCTCCGGGACAAGCTGGAAAAAGGGCTTATCTCGGCCGTCACCCACACCCGCTTAAACGGCGGCGGCGCGGAACGGGTGCCCAACACCACCAACATCAGTTTTGAATACGTGGAAGGCGAGGCCATCCTCCTGCACCTGGCCGGCAAGGGCCTCTGCGCCTCCTCTGGCTCGGCCTGCACCTCCGGCTCCCTGGAGCCCTCCCATGTGCTCCGGGCCATGGGCGTCCCCTTCACCGCGGCCCACGGCTCCATCCGCCTGTCCCTCTCCGTCCACAATACGGAAGCGGAGGTGGACCGGGCGCTCAGTATTTTTCCGCCCATCATCGCCAAGCTCAGGGCCATGTCTCCCTTCTGGCGGGGCGACGGCCCGGCGCCCGGGAGCCTTTTGACCTGTGAAACCGGGGCCTGCCAGGTCTGCGACCCCTGACGGCCCGGCCCTTGGTTATTGATTCCGCTCCGGCCTGATTTTATGGTATAATCTTCGCATCATCAATCCGGGCGAGGGTTGGGCCGTGCGGAGCCTTAAGTTTAAAAACAGAACGACCAAGCGGCGCGGTATATATATTTTGCCAAATATATTCACCACGTTAAGCTTGTTTTTCGGGTTTTATTCCATTCTGGCCGCCCTTGAGGCCCGCTACAGCTTGGCCGCGTGGTCCATCTTCATTTCCGCCCTCTGCGACGTTCTGGACGGCACCGTGGCCCGCATGACCAACACCACCAGCCGCTTCGGCATGGAATACGACTCCCTGTGCGACTTGGTGGCCTTCGGAGCGGCCCCGGCGGTGCTGGCCTACCTTTGGGCCCTGACCCCCGGCGCCCTGAGCCCCCAACATCCCCGGCTGGGCGTGGCTGCGGCCTTTATTTTCCTGGCCTGCGGCGCCCTCCGGCTGGCCCGGTTCAATGTCTTTTCCGAAGCGCGCGACCCAGGATTCTTCCAAGGCCTGCCCATTCCCGGCGGCGCCATGATGATAGCCGCCACGGTGCTGTGGCACTACCGCCACGGCTACGCGGAAAAGCCCTCCAGCTTCCTGG
The DNA here is from genome assembly GCA_031286085.1 of Candidatus Adiutrix sp. Taxonomy (GTDB): domain Bacteria; phylum Desulfobacterota; class Desulfarculia; order Adiutricales; family Adiutricaceae; genus Adiutrix. The sequence goes on from JAITUX010000101.1 coordinate 7,019, forward strand.
TCCTGGGCCTGGTGCTGGCCTTGGCCTTTCTCATGGTCTCCAGCATGGATTACGTCAGTCACAAGAACAAGGTGCTGTTCCGCAACCGCCGGCCCTTTGAAACCCTGGTGGCCGTGGTGTTGTGCATGGGGCTGATCATCACCAAACACCGCGGCGCCTTTCTGCCCCTCGGCCTGGTTTACCTGGCCAGCGGCCCGGTGGTGACGCTGGTGCGGGCCAGCCGGCGGCGGCGGGAACCGGAAACCCCGGCGACGCCCCCCCCCGCCGCTCCAGAGAAAGACGAAACTTGAATTTTCTGCTGATCATAGCGGGCGCCGGCCTTATCCTGGCCGCCGGTTTCATCCTGAAGGGCCGAAAAAACCAGGCCGCCCGCAACGCCCGCTACCGCGCCCCCCGGCCGGCCATGAAGCTGAACCGGGCCTCGGCCGGCGCGGGCCGCTACGGGGGGCCGGCCCCGCTTTTATCCAAGGCGCGGCAGGCTTCCTCGCCGGTCGCGCCCATAATGCTGGGGGTGGTGCTCCTGGTGCTCAGCCTTTGGCTGGCCGCAGCCTATCTCCGGCCCTCGGCCGAATTGGCCCAAGCCGGAACCGCGGCTGTCCAGCCCTCCTCGCCGCCTCCCCAACTGGCCCAGGTCGGCACCCTGGCCGGTCGCCTCTCCGCCGCCCCGGAGCCCCCGGAGGACATAAACGCCGGGTCGGCCCAGCCTCCGCCGGCCGCCGTTCAGGAAGCCCCGCCTTCGCAGTCCGGCGGAGCCCGGGCCGCCGGCCTGGCCCAGGCCGCCGCC
>JAITUX010000158.1 GCA_031286085.1 Candidatus Adiutrix sp.
TCGAAACCAGGGCCCTGTATGAAATCCTGGGCGAGGCCCCGCCCGCGCAAATCGGCCGAAAAGAGGCTGAAAACCTGGCCGTAGTGATTGAGAACCTGGGCTTCGGCCTGGTGCCCGACGTCCGTTACCACGGCGCCAAGCCGGATGGAAACGGCCAGGTCGCCGTGTTCCCCCGGGGGCCAGGCCGGGACTTCAACCCTTCCGGGGAATTCCGCCAGGTGGGGGCCATATTGCTTTTGGGGGCCCTGGTGAGCCAAAGCGACGGGCAGGTTTCTCCCCACGAGGAAAACCTTTTGCAGGGCCTGGTTCAAGACAACCGGGAACTCACCGGCCCGGAAAAGGCGTCTTTGCTGGCCTACCTCCACTGGCGCCTTTACGCGCCCCAGGGGACCATTGAACTTAGGCGGAAGCTCTCGGAACTGGACCCGGCCCGCCAGGAGTTTGTGGGGCGACTGCTCATATCCATCGCTCACGCGGACGGCCGCATAGAGCCCGAGGAAGTGAGGCGGCTGGAAAAACTTTATGCGGCTTTGGGGCTCGACAAGGCCCGGGTGGCCGGCGACCTTCACGCCCAGGCCGGGGCCGGCGGGGCCGCCGGCCCCGGCCTGGAGCCCAACCTAACGCGGCCGCCAGGCGCGGAGCCCGCCTTTTCCCTTAACGACGAACTGATCCGCCTAAAGGAAAGGGAAACGCGGCAGGTGCGGGATGTTCTTGAGGGCATCTTCGCCGAACCGCCCGAACCGCCCGCGCCGGCCGAACCCCGGGCCGATCATCCGGAGAATCCTTTAGCCGGCCTTGACCAGCCGCACCAAAGACTCTTAAGGCGCCTTATGGGGAGGGAGCGCTGGGAGAGGCCGGAGGTCCATGAAATCTGCGGCGAACTGTCCCTGATGCTGGACGGCGCCCTGGAAGTGCTTAATGAATGGGCCTTCGCCAACACGAACGCGCCGCTGATAGAGGATGGAGACCCCATCTACGTCGATATTGAACTAGCCAAGGAAATGACCCATGACTGAAGAACAAGCCCAGCGGCTTCGCCCCAAGGAGCGCGACGCCATCATCCAATCCCTGCGGGCCGGAGTCACCCCCCGCGCCGGTTTGCGGCATATCCAGGTCGGCCGGGTCCGGGAAGTGCAGGCCCTTTTGCAGGACATAGAACGCATTGCCGACGGCGGCTCGGCCTTCCGCCTGATCATCGGGGAATTCGGCTCCGGCAAAAGCTTCTTTCTGCATCTCGTCCGGGCCATCGCCCTGGAAAAAGGGCTGGTCGCCGTGCAGGCCGACCTGGCGCCCGACAGGCGGCTTTCGGCCGCCGGCGGCCAGGCCCGCAACCTTTACGCGGAACTCATGCGCAACTGCTCCACCCGCACCAAGCCGGACGGCAACGCGCTGACCAGCGTCGTGGAGCGCTTCATCACCGAAGCGCGCAAGGAAGCCGAGGCCGGGGGCCTGGGCGTCACGGCCGTCATTGAGGAACGCCTGGGCCATCTTTCCGAACTGGTCGGCGGGTATGATTTCGCCAAGGTCGTCGCCGCCTATTGGCAGGGCCATGAAAGCGGCAACGAGCAGTTGAAGGCGGACGCCACCCGCTGGCTGCGGGGGGAATTCGCCGCGAAGACGGACGCCAAAAACGCCCTGGGGGTCCGGGCCATTATTGACGACGCCAATGTGTATGACAGCTTCAAGCTCTTGAGCCTTTTCGTGCGGCAGGCCGGCTATGCCGGGCTCCTGGTCAGCCTGGACGAGATGGTTATCCTGTATAAGCTGGCCAGCCAGAAGGCGCGTCAGGCCAATTACGAGCAGATTCTGCGCATGCTGAACGACTGCCTTCAGGGCGGCGCGGCGCATTTGGGTTTTTTGCTGGGGGGCACCCCGGACTTCCTCCTGGATCCCCGCAAAGGCCTTTACAGCTACGAGGCCCTCCAATCCCGGCTGGCTGAAAACTCTTTCGCCCGCAAGGCGGGGGTTATAGATTACTCCGCGCCCGCCCTGCACCTGGCCGGCCTGACCCCGGAGGAACTGCTGATTCTTCTGCGCAACTTAAGGCATGTCTTCGCCTACGGCGATCCGGGCCGATACCTGGTGCCGGACGAGGCCCTGACCGCGTTCCTGGCCCATTGCTCCAAGCGCATCGGCGAGGCCTATTTCCGCACTCCCCGCAACACCATCAAGGCTTTTGTCGATCTGCTCTCCGTGCTGGAACAAAGCCCGGACATCCAATGGCCGCAACTGGTCAGCCAGGTTCACGTCGAGGAGGAGCGGAACACGGATATGCCGGAGGTCTCCGCGGCCGGCGGCGGGTAGGGCGACGGCGGGGAGGGCGACGACAACCTGACCACCTTTAAGTTGTAGCTTTATGGACGAATCTCCGGGGTTCGAACTTCTGCATGAAGCCGTCCGGCGCTGGGTCTGGAAACAGAATTGGCCGGGGCTGCGGGATATCCAGGAACGGGCCATCGGGCCCGTCCTGGAAGCCAGGCGGGACATCGTCATCAGCGCGGCGACCGCGTC
>JAITUX010000173.1 GCA_031286085.1 Candidatus Adiutrix sp.
TTTTTCCAGCCAGCCGGCCAGTCTTTTTTCTTCCGTGCGGCTGCGTCCAACCAGGATCCCCAGGAGGAAGACCCAGACGATGACCAGGATTACGATGAGAGCCTGCAAGAGGTGGCCCAGAAGGCCCAAGCCCCGGCTGGCGGCGGGACGTTTCGGTTTGGCCGCCGGCCGGAAGGGGCGGCGGGCGGGCTTGAGGGGCCTGGCCGCCGCCCAGGTTTCCGCCAGTTCGTTTACGTCGATCAAGGGGCCGACGTCCTCGGCGTCTTCCTCGGGCTCCGGGTTTTCCGCCATGAGCCGCGCCAGCTTCAAGAGGGCCTGGTCGCGCGGGCTCAGGGCGCCGGCCGTCTCCGGCTGCCGGGGGCTGGGTGGGGTCGCCGGGAATTGGGCCATGGGTCACATTTTGTCGGGCGAAGAGACGCCCAAAAGGTCCAGGCCCAGCCGGATCACCAGGCGGACGGCCAGGCAGAGGGCCAGCCTGGCCGGGGCCAGATCGGGGCCGGCGCTGACAATGGGGTGGCGGCCGTAATAGTAGTGGAACTGGCGGGCCAGGGCGGTGAGATAGGCCGTCAGGTGGTGGGGCTCCAGCTTCCTGGCGGCCGTTTCCACCAGGTCCGGAAAGGCGGACAGGTGTTTGACCAGGGCCGTCTCTTCGGGCTGGGTCAGAAGGGTCAGGTCCGGCCGTCCGCCGGGACGGCCCCCGGCCTGGCGGATGAGGCTCTCCACCCGGGCGCCCGCGTATTGCACGTAATAGACGGGGTTGTCCTTGGTCTGGGCCCGGGCCAGGTTCAGGTCGAATTCCAGGGTGGTGTCGGGGCTGCGGGTCAGGAAGATGAAGCGGGCCGCGTCCGGGCCGACTTCGTCCAGCACTTCCCGGAGGGTCACGAATTCGCCGGCCCGGGTGCTCATGGCCACCGGCTGGCCGTCGCGCGCCAGGCTTACGAGTTGCACCAGGAGTATGCCCAGGGTTTCCGGCGCATGGCCCAGGGCTTCGACGGCCGCCTTCATCCTGGCCACGTAGCCGTGGTGGTCCGCGCCCCAGATGTCGATGAGCTGGTCGAAGCCCCGCTGGATCTTATACCAGTGATAGGCGAGATCGGCCGCGAAGTAGGTGCTGTCGCCTTCGTCTTGGCCGTCGCCGTCGCCTTTGGTGATTACGCGGTCCGGCCTGGCGGCGCGTCCGCTCCATCGGCCCCCGGCCTGGCCGCCGCTTTTGCTTTTGATGAGCACGCGGTCCAGGTCGTCGCCGAAAGCGGTGGATTTGAAGAAGAGCGCGCCGTCCAGTTCATAGAGTAAACCTTTGCCCCGCAGGTCTTCCAGGGCTTTTTCCACCAGGCCCTCGGTGAAGAGGGATTTTTCCGAGAACCAGCGGTCGAAACGCACGCCGAAATCGGCCAGGTCGCCCTCGATGCCGTCCCGGAGGCGCTCGGCGGCGAAATCGGCCAGTATGGCCGCCGCCTCCTCCGGGGGCCGGTCCGTAAGCCCGGGCCCGATTTCGGCCCGGGCCGCCCGGGCCAGGTCCCGGATGTATTCGCCCTGGTAGTGGCCGTCCGGGAAGGGGTCCGTCCCGCCGGCCAGTTCCCGCATGCGGGCCAGGACGGATTGGCCCAGGATGCGCATCTGGCGGCCGGCGTCGTTGAGGTAGTATTCGCGGTAAACCTCGCAGCCGGCCCGCTCCAGGAGGCGGGCCAGGGCGTCGCCGATGGCCGCGCCCCGGCCGTGGCCCACATGGAGGGGGCCGGTGGGGTTGGCCGAGACGAATTCCACCATGATCCGGCGGCCCTGGGGCGGCCGGCGGCCGTAGTCGTCGCCGGCCGCCAGGAGGCCGGCCAGGGCCTCGGCCCACCATTTCACGCTGAAGGTGAAGTTGAGGAAGCCGGGGCCGGCCGTTTCGGCTTTGTCTATCCAGCCTTCGCGGTTGTCCAGGCGGCTTAAGATCATTTCAGCCAGTTGGCGGGGATTGGCGCGGAAGGTCTTGGCCAGAACCAGGGCCGCGTTGGCGGCCAAGTGGCCGTGGTCCGGGTCCCGGGGTTCCTCCACCGTGAAGCTGTCCGGGGCCGGGGCCGGCCGGCCGGTTTCGGCGGCCAGGGCGGCCAGGGCCCGGTGGATTTTGTCGGCCAGCATTTTTTTCATGGCGCCTGTTGCCTTTAGGGTGAAGCTTCGGCGGGCGGACCGGGCCGGCTGCCGGGCGCGCGCTCCAGGAAAATAAGGGCCTCTTCCACCACCAGGTTGTCGGTGGGTGAAAGGCCGGCCTTGAGGCGGCCTTCGACCAGGCCGAAGGACTGTTCGACCGTGACCTCGTTGACCAGGCACCAATCCAGGAAGTCGGCCAAGGTGAAAAGGTGTATGTTGGGGGTGTCGTGCCAGCCGTAAGGCAGTTCCGGGGTCACCGGCATCCGGCCGCGCACGGCCAGGTCGAAACGCACCCGCCAGTGGCCGAAATTGGGGAAGGCGACTATGCCCCGGCGGCCCACCCGGAGCATTTCCCGGAGCACGGCCAGGGGATTCTTCAAAGTCTGGAGAGTGCTTTCCAGGATCACGTAGTCGAAGCTCTGGTCGGCGAAATCCACCAGCCCGTGGTCGAGGTCTATGTTCAAAACCGGCACGCCCCGGTCTATGGTCTTGAGGACCGCCAGGGGGTCCAGTTCCACCCCCTGGGCCCGCACGGCCAGACGGCGGATGAGCTGGGACAGGAGTTCCCCCTCGCCGCAGCCCAGGTCCAGAACCGAGGCCCCCCGGGGCACTTCATCCATGATCACCTGGTCCTGCCAGCGCCGGCCGGCCTGGGCCGGGGCCGCCCTGGCGGACAGGATTTCATGGGCCGCCTTGGAGGTCAAGATTTCATGGGCCTTGGCCGCCAGGGACACATCAAGGTTGTAGGCGGCGAAGGCTCTCAGTTCCCCCAGGCTGGGGGCGGTGTGGTCCGGACGGTCGGGTCGGGTCATAGGGGGATCTCGTTTAAGGCCGCAGAAAGCCGCGGATCAGCCGGCTGACGGTCTCGGTCTCCACCAGAAAGGCGTCGTGGCCGTAGCGGGAGGGGATGTCCACATAGGTCACGGCCCGCCCGGCCCGGCACATGGCCGAGACGAGTTCCCGGCACAGTTCCGGCGGGTAGAGCCAGTCCGAGGAGAAGGAGGCCACGAGGCTCCGGGCCTTAAGGCGGGCCGCGGCCCTGGTCAGGTCGCCGTCTCCCCAGGTCGAGGCGTCATAGTAGTCCACGGCCCGGGTCATATACAGATAACTGTTGGCGTCGTAACGGGCCACGAAGCTCCCGGCCTGGTGCTGGAGATAGCTCTCCACCTCGAATTCCACCCCCACGGGGGTGAAGTCCGGCTTGTCCTTGCCCTGGAGCCGCCGGCCGAACTTATGGCCCAGGCTCTCCTCGGACAGGTAGGTTATGTGGGCCAGCATCCGGGCGGTGGACAAGCCGGCCAAGGGGCCCGGGCCGCCGTAATAATCGCCGTTTTTGAAGCCGGAGTCGTTGATTATGGAATACCGGGCCACGGCGTTGAAAGCCAGCCCCTGGGCTCCGAGGCGGAAGCCGGCCGAGAGGATGATCAGGTTTGCCACCCGGTCCGGCTGGGCCAGGGCCATTTCCAGGGCCTGCTGGCCGCCCATGGAGCCGCCCACCGCGGCGTGGAGCCGGTCCACCCCCAGGTGGTCCAGAAGCTTGAAGCCCAAGGCCGCCCAATCGGCCACGGTCACCACCGGGAAGGCCAGGCCGTAGGGCCGGCCGGTGGCCGGATTGAGGCTCATGGGCCCGGTGGTGCCGTAGCAGCTCCCCAGGACATTGGCGCAGACTACGAAGAAGCGCCGGGTGTCGATGGGCTTGCCGGGGCCCACCATGTCGTCCCACCAGCCCGGTTTTTTCCCCCGGAAGGCCTTAAGGGGGCCGTCCGGGGCCTCATCCCAGCCGGCCGCGTGGGCGTCGCCGGTCAGGGCGTGGCAGATGAACACGGCGTTGTCCCGGGCCGGGTTCAGGGCGCCGTAAGTTTCATATTCCACTTCCACCGGGGCCAGCCGCCCCCCGGCGGCCAGTTGGAAGGGCGGACCGTCCTGGTGGAAAACGGTTTTCCTGGCCCGGGTATAACCCACCGACTGGGGGTGTTCCGGCCCGTGGACGTCTTTGGCCGGAGGGCCGTCGATGCTCATCGGGTCACCTGGTAATCTAAAGCCTCCAAGGCCGGCTCCCGTCAGGACGGTCTCCAAGCCTTCGGGAGTCAGCCAAGAGGGCTTGTATTATATGGCGGCTATGGTTTTTTGTCCAGCTTCGGCCGGGCTCCCCGCGGCTTGCGGCCGGTATTTGTAGGCAAGCCCGGGGGAAATCGCTTGCTTTCAGGCCGCATTTTCTGTAAATATTAGAAGATGTGGCCGTCGGTTTCAAAATATTTGCTCCTGGCGCCACTGGCGTTTCTGGGGGCCTGCCAGGGCGTGTGGGATGACCGATATGTGGGCTGGGACGAATTCGACGCCCTGGCCAGGCGTATGGATGTAGTCGAGGCCCGGGTGGGCCTCCCGTCCCGGGGCGGAGGATTACCGGTTTTGGTCTCCACCAAGGGGGCCGGGCCGGCTCCGGCCGGCCGGGGGCTTCCGGTCGGCCATTTACAGGCCGCCCCGGGCGGCCGGCCGGTCTCGGCCGAAGACGCGGTTTACCAGGAGGCCCAGCGCTTGCTGAAAGCCGGTCAATACACCCAGGCCGCCGGAGTTTTCAGCCGCATGTTGGCTGAAAACCCGGGCGGACGCCTGGCCCCCAACGCCCGTTACTGGCTGGGGGAGTGTTATTACGCCCAGGGGCGTTACCGCGAGGCGGCGGGCGAGTTCCAGCGCTGCGCCGATGACTACCCCAAGACCGACAAGGCCGCCGACGCTCTTTTGAAATTGTCCTACAGCTATAACCGCCTGGGCGACGGACACCGGGCCATGGCGGCCCTGGACCGTCTGTTGGGGCGGTATCCCAATTCCAACGCGGCCGGCCTCATCAAGAGCGGGCGCGGTCATTTTTGATTCGGGGCCGCAATTTGATTTATTCAGGTGG
>JAITUX010000202.1 GCA_031286085.1 Candidatus Adiutrix sp.
GGATCATCCGGGGATCCTGCCGGTCGTCAAGGAATTCGGAGGTTCCGGTTTCCGCCGTCATGGTCAGGCCTGTCCCTTTAAGTGTAAATTTGAGGCCCCGCTGCGCGATATTAGCTTAATTTGGCGGTCATGGTCAAGCGGCCCCCCGCCTCTGGCCAACTTGCTTGTTACCGTAAGTTATGGTATTATATCCCCACGATATTCAGGAGGATGGAACCTTGGACCACCCCATCATGTTTCTGAGGCTGGCGGCCGAATTTTTCGGCGAATCGGCGGCGGAGTTCGTCCATCATTACCCCCACTTGGCCTATACCTGGCTCATCATGATAGTTCTGATCATCCTGGCCAAGCTGGCCACGGCCAAGGTCAGCCTGGTGCCGGGCGGGCTCCAGAATTTTTTTGAATACGTCGTCGAGGCCCTGGAAAATTTCCAGGTTTCCATAATGGGCGAGGGCGGCCGGCCCTTCTTTCCCTTCCTGGCCACCATTTTCATCCTGGTCTTGTCATGCAACCTCCAGGGCCTCATTCCCGGCAGCTTCGTCCCCACCTCCAACCTTAACACCACGGCCAGCCTGGCCGTGCTCATCTTCCTCTTGACCCATGTCGTCGGGATAAGGCGGCACGGCTTCCGCTACATCAAGCATTTCCTGGGCCCCATGCCCGTCTTGGCCCCCCTGATGTTCGTCATCGAGGTCATCAGCCATCTGTCCCGGCTCATTTCCCTGTCCTTGCGTCTCTTCGGCAACATCATGGGCGAGGATTTGGTCGTCCTCATACTCTTCGCCCTGGCCGGGGCCTATCTGGTGCCCCTGCCCATGATGTTCCTTTCGCTCCTGACCGGGTTTCTCCAGGCCTTCATCATCACCCTTCTGGCCATGATCTACATCAGCGACGCCCTGCACGAGGCCCATTGACCGGCAACACCGGGCCGCGCCCCGGCCCTTGGCCGGGGCGCGGTCAAGCACCACCACCATACCCCCAACGACTTAGGAGTTCCTCATGAAAAAGCTTGCTTCCCTCTGCGCCGCCCTGGCCGTCTTGACCACCGCCGGCGCGGCCCTGGCCGCCGGCGCGGCCGAGGCCCATGAAACCGCCGTGATCGTCGCCGGCCTGGACACCGTGGGCAAAATAGCCTTTGCCGCCGCCCTGGCCATCGGCCTGGGAACCCTGGGCACCGCCATCGGCCAGGGGCTGTCCATTGTCAGCGCCCTGTCCGGCATCGCCCGCAACCCGGAGACGGCCGGCGTCATCCGCGTCAACATGATCATCGGCCTGGCCCTCATTGAATCATTGTGCATCTATTCCTTGGTGGTGGCCCTGATTCTCATCTACGCCATCCCCTACAGCGAGGCGATCTCCAAAATCATCGGCGGCTGATTTTTAAGCGCCCGCAGCCAGCTCCGCAAGCGGCTTCCGAGGCCTCGGAAGCCGCTTTTGCTTAGTCCCCCAGGTGCTCCATGAAACTTGACGACGCCCCGCCCGACCTTCGCCCGCATCTCATCCCCAAGCCCCGGCCGGGGCTGAAATATCGCTGCCTGGCCTGCGGCCGGACCGAGCCGCCCGAGCGTCTCCATTACACCTGCCCCGCCTGCGGGGGGCTTCTGCTATTGGAGGACGAGGCCGGCGCGGACCTTCAAGAGCGTTCCGGTGAATTCTGGCGGCGGCTGTTCGACTGCCGCCGGCTTCTTAACCTTCAGCCGCTCCGGGGGATTTTCACCTTCCACGAATTCCTGGCCCCCCTCATACCCCTGGAAGATGTGGTTTATCTCGGCGAAGGCCATACCCCGGTGGTGGCCGTCCCCCCCTCTTTCGCGGCCGACTTCGGCCTGGAAGTCTTCATCAAGCACGACGGCCTTAACCCCAGCGCCTCCTTCAAGGATAGGGGCATGGCCGCGGCCCTGTCCTGCCTTAACCATCTCCGGCGAACCAGGGGCCTTAAGGAGGTCCTGGCCGTCTGCGCTTCTACCGGCGACACCTCGGCCGCGGCCGCCCTTTACGCGGCGGCCTTGGGACCGGCCGTCAAATCGGCCGTGCTGCTGCCCCGGGGCAAGGTCACCCCGGCCCAGTTGGGCCAGCCCCTGGGCGCCGGCGCCCGGGTCTTTGAACTGCCGGGTGTCTTCGACGACTGCATGAAGGTGGTGGAACGCCTCTCCGAGCGTTACGAAGTGGCCCTTTTGAACTCCAAGAATCCCTGGCGGGTGCTGGGACAGGAATCCTACGCCTTTGAGGCGGCCCAGGCCTTCGACTATGAAATGGGCGATCTGGCCTTGTTTTTGCCCGTGGGCAACGCCGGAAACCTCACGGCGGTCCTGAGCGGGCTCTTAAAGCTCCGCCGCTACGGCCTGATTGAGCGGCTGCCCAAGGTGGGGGCGGTGCAGTCCGCCCACGCCGACCCGGTTTTCCGCTACTTCAGCCGTCCCGGCGGGACCCGGGTTTACGAGCCGGTGACGGTGCGGCCTTCGGTGGCCCAGGCGGCCATGATCGGCGATCCGGTTTCCTTTCCCCGGGTGGTTCGGCTGGCCGAGGAATACACCCGCCAAGCCGGGGAGGATCGTTTTTTCGCTATCCAGGTGACGGAGAGCGAGATCATGGATAACATGATTCGGGCCAACCGTTCCGGGCTGACCGTCTGCACCCAGGGCGGGGAAGCCTTGGCCGGCCTGGCCGCGGCTAAAAAGCTGGGTCTGGTTCGGCCGGGCGACCGGGCCCTGGTGGATTCCACGGCCCACGCCCTGAAGTTCGCCGATTTCCAGGCCGCCTACTGGGCCGGCGGCCTGGAGCGGGACTACGGGGTCAGGACCGACCCGGCCTTGGTCAACCAGCCCTTGAGCCTGGATTTGACCGGCGTGCCCCAGCCCGAAGCCGGCCGGACCCAGAGCCCGGCCGACCGGGCCGCCTATGTGGCCGCGGCCGCCGAGGCTGTCGCCCGGGCTTTGGGGCTTTCGGCCAGGGTTTGAAGGTGGCCCGGAAAATTGCGAAGCCTTCCGGGACAGGGGCCGGCCGCCCGGCCCTGGTGGCTCCCGGGGGCTCCAAGGGGGCCTGGGCCGCGGCGGTGGAAGCCGGCGCGGACGCGGTTTATGTGGGGCTCAAGGATTTTTCCGCCCGGACCTATGCTGAAAACTTCACCTTGGCCGAGTTGGCCGGCGTCCTTGGGGAATCCCGCCGGGCCGGGGTTAAAATATACCTGGCCGTGAATTCCCTGGTCAAGGAGGCCGAATGGGGGGCGGCCTGGAAGCTTCTGGCCGCCGCGGCCGAACTGGGGCCCGACGCCCTGATTATCCAGGATTGGGGCCTGAACCGGCTGGCCGCCCGGCATTTCCCCCAATTGCCCCGCCATGCCTCCACCCTCACCGGGGTCCACAGTCTGCCGGGCCTCGCGGCGCTCAAGGAAGCCGGTTTCACCCAAGCCGTCCTGGCCCGGGAACTGGCCTTTGATGAAGTGGCCGCCTTAAGCCTCCACAGCCCCATCGGCCTGGAAGTCTTCATCCACGGGGCCCTGTGTTTTTCAGTCTCCGGCCTCTGCCTCATGTCCAGTTTCCTGGGCGGCCGCAGCGCCTTGCGGGGCGGCTGCACCCAGCCCTGCCGCCGTTCCTACCGCCAGGGCCGGCGCCAGGCGGCCCTCTTTTCCCTGGCCGACCTGGCCCTGGCCCCCTATCTGCGGGAGTTGAGGCGGCTGCCCCTGGCCGGGCTCAAAATCGAGGGCCGGATGAAGGGGCCGGACTATGTGGGCCGGGTGGTGCGGGCCTACCGTTTGCTCCTGGACGCCCCGGACGAGGCTTGGCCGGAGGCGTGGGCCGAGGCTGAAAACATGCTGGCCAAGCTGCCCGGCCGCCGCACCTGCGGCGGCCCTTGGGCGGTCAGGACGGAAGGCCCCATGGCGCCCCTGAGCCAGGAGACCACCTCCGGGCTGAAACTGGGCTTCATGGAGCCGGCCGGGGCCGGCCGGGGCCGGCTGACCCTCTTGAATCCCCTGGCCAGGCTGGATAGGCTGCGCCTCCAGGCCAGGACCGGCGAAGAGAGCGCGGCCTTCAACCTTAAAACCCTGTGGCTGGACCAGGCGGCCGTGGAGGAGGCTCCGGCCGGCGCCTCCGTGGTGCTGGAGGCCCCCCGCCTCCCGGCCGGCGAAGGCTGGCTTTATAA
>JAITUX010000061.1 GCA_031286085.1 Candidatus Adiutrix sp.
TACGTGGGCCTGCCGCCGGCCACCCCGGAATGGATGGACAAGCGCGAAGCCAAGCGCCACTACATTCACTGGCTGAAGAGCCAGGGGTTCATGGTCTATGAAAAAAACGGCCAGCCCCGGGCCAACGGCTGGTACAAGGCCAACGTGGACGTCATCATGGCCATCGACGCCATGGATTTGAGCCTGCGCATCAAGCCGGACATAGTCACCCTGGTCACCGGCGACGCCGATTTCGCCCACCTGGCCCTGACCATCCGCCGGGAAGGCATAAAGGTGGAAGTGGCCTCGGTCCCCCAGACCCTGTCTTCGGAACTGCGGACCTCGGCCTCCAGCGTCATTGACCTGACCGAACTTTTCCTGACCTTCGAGCCCTTCGAGGTGATGGAAAGCGAAAGCCAGGGGAGCGCCGATGACTATTATTGAGCCAAGGTGAAAAGGCCGTGGAGGCCCTGGCCTGGCTGGCCCCGGTTTACGATGCCTTGGGCCTGTTCTGGGAGCCCATGTTCCTGCGCCGGGCCTCCCTGGCCCTGGGGCTTTTGACCCTGGTCACGGCCGGGGCCGGCGTCCTGGTGGTCAACCTGCGGCTGGCCTATTTCGCCGAGGCGGTGGGGCACACGGTTCTCGCGGGCCTGGCCCTGGCCCTGGTTTTCAGTTGGCCGGAAAAACCGGCCGTCCTGGGCGTCGGGGCGGTTGCGGGGCTGGGCGTCGTCGGCCTGACCCGCCACAGCCGCCTGGCCGCGGATACGGCCATCGGCCTGGTGTTTTCCGGGCTCATCGCCCTTTCCCTGGCCCTGGTCAGCCGCCACAGCGGCGCGGCGCGGGGGCTGTCGCGCCTAATCCTGGGCGACATCCTCACCGTGACCGATGAGGAGATCCTGGTTCTGGCCGGCCTGGCCCTGGTCACCGTTATTTTCCTGGCCCTTTTTTTCAACCACCTGGCCCTGGAATCCCTCTCGCCCACCCTGGCCCGGACCCGCCGCCCCCTCCTGAGCCGTTTTCTGCCCTACCTTTTCGGCCTCTGGCTGGCCCTCACGGCCACGGTGGCCGTCTGGTCGGTCGGCCTGCTCCTGGTCACGGCCCTCTTGGTGGCCCCGGCCGCCGCCGGCCGGGCCGCCGCCTCCTCCGCCAGGGGCATGTTCTGGGCGGCCCAGGCCGCGGCCGCGGCTTCCGGCCAGATCGGCCTCTATATCTCCACCCGCCCCGGCCTCAACACGGCCACCGGGGCCACGGTGGTGCTCACGGCCGTGTTCATCTTCATCCTGGTCCAGGCTGGGGCCTCAAGCTCCCGCCGGGGCTGAGCCCCGGTCCCCCGCCCTTTCAAACACGGCCCAGAAAAAACCGTCGGTCTGGTGGCGGTGGGGCCAGAGGGTCAGGCCGCCGTCCTCCAGGTGGGGCCGCAGGGCGGGCGGCCAGGCGGACGGCGGCGCGGCCCGGAAACCGGGGCGGGCGGCCAGAAATTTCGCGGCCGTCTCCGGGCCTTCGGCCAGGCTGAAAGTGCAGACCCCATAGAGCAGACGCCCGCCCGGCCGCACCAGGCCGGCCGCGGCTTCCAGGAGCCTCAGTTGGAGCCCGGCCAGGCGGGTCACGTCTTCCGGCCCCTTGCGCCATTTCAAGTCCGGGCGGCGGCGGATAACTCCCAGGCCGCTGCAGGGCGCGTCCACCAGAACCAGGTCGAACGCTTCGCCTCCGCCCCCGGCCAGGAGGTCCCGGGGCTCCGGGCACAGGTTGTCCAGCCCCAGGCGGCGGGCTTCGGCCGCCAGGCGGTCCAGCTTGCCCGGGTCCCGGTCCCGGGCCGTGACCAGGGCGGCGGGGTTAAGGGCGGCCAGATGGAGAGCCTTGCCGCCTTGGCCGGCGCAGGCGTCCAGGACAGCGGCCCCGGCCGGAAGTTCCCCGGCCAAAAGCCCCGCCAGTTGAGAGGCTTCATCCTGAACGGCGAACAGCCCTTCCGCAAAGCCGGGCCAGGTCTCCGGCCGGCCGGCGAAGGTTTCGGCCTTAAGGCCCCAGGGGGCCAAGGCGGTGGGTCGGGTCTTGAAGGGCAGGGTCAGGTCTTCCCGGGTGGTCCGGCGGGGATTTACGCGCAGGGTGGGCGGCGTGGGCTGGTTGCCGGCGGCCAAAAGAGCCTCGGCTTCGGCCGGGCCCAGGCGGGCCAGGAGTTCAGCGGCCAGCCAGACCGGGTAGCTGTGTTTAAGGGCCAGGCCGGCCGCCTTGTCCGGGCCGGCCGGCGGGCCAGGCGGCCAGGGCCCGCCGGCGTCCCTCTCCCGCAGGAGACCGCGCAAAACCGCATTGACCAGGCCGTGGCGGCCGGGGACCAGTTTCTTGGCCAGCTCCACGGTCTCCGACACGGCCGCATGGTCGCCCAGGCGGTCAAAATACAAAATCTGGGCCAAGCCCAGGCGCAACACCAGGGCCAGGTCCGGCCCGGCCCGGCCGGCCGCCAGGCGGCCCCGCCACAGCCAATCAAGGTAGCTCTGATGCCGCAGAACTTCATAGACCAGGGCCGTGGCCAGGTTCAGGTCCCGGGGCTCAAGGCCCAGGCCACGGACGGCCAGGCTGTCTTCCGGCGTCCGGCCCGCGGCCGTATCCTTCAAGACCAGGAAAGCGGCCTCCCTGGGCCCGGCCCGGCTGGTCGGCGCGGCTTTTCCCCCCCGCCTTGTCAAAGTGCGGACCGCAAAAATTCCGGCCGGCAGCCGCGCAGGAATTCAGCCGCCGAAATACGTTTTTTGCCTTCAAGCTGAAATTCAGCCAGGGCCAGAAACCCTTGCCCGGCGGCCACCAGAAGGCGGCCGTGCTCGTCCAGGCCCAGCACCCGGCCGGGTTCCGCCGGCGGCCCGCCGCCTACGGCCGGCGCGGCCCGGAAAATCTTCAGGGCGCGGCCGTCCCAGGCGGCCACCGCGCCGGGCCAGGGGTCAACGCCGTTGATTAAACCGGCCAAGACCCCGGCCGGCCGGCTGAAATCCACCCGGCCGTCAACCTTGCGCAGGAGAGGGTTGATGGTGACCAGAGCCGGCTCCTGGGGCCGGACCAGGACCCGGCCGCTTTTCAGCTCGGCCACGGCCGCCAGGACTTCCTCGGCCCCGGCTTCGGCCAGGCGGTCTTCCCAGGTCCCGGCGCTGTCCGGCCCGGTGACGGGCCAGGCCCTTTGCCGCAGAATGGGCCCGGCGTCCATGACCGCTTCCAAAAAAAGGATAGAAACGCCCACCTCCCGGTCGCCGTGGATGAGGCTCCAATTGACCGGGGCCGGCCCCCGGTGCCGGGGCAGAAGTGAGGGGTGGATATTAAGGGGCGGCCAGGGGGCCAGGTTCAGGAGTTCCGCCGGCAAAAAGCCGCCGAAGGCGGCCACCACCAAAAGGTCCGGCCGGCGGTCGGCCACGGCCCGGATGGTTTCCGGAGCGCGGGCCGAACGGTCCGGCCAAATATCCAGCCCCAGCCTTTCGGCCGTCTCGGCCGCCGGACAGGGCCTGAGGCGGCGGCCGCGGCCGGCCGGAGCCGGCGGAGGGGCCACCACCAGGACCACCTCGTCCGGCCCCCGGGCCAGGGCTTCCAAAAGCGGGCGGGCAAAGGCGGCGCTGCCGAAAAACACCAGGCGCCAGGGTCTTTCGGGGCCAGAGCCGCCCCCCCTGGCCCGGACCTCAATCATCGCCTTCCTCTTTCCGCAGCTTGCGGAGCCGGCGCTGGTATATTTCGCGCTTGAGGCGGCTCAGGTGGTCCAGGAAGAGCACGCCGTCCAGGTGGTCGATCTCGTGCTGCAAAATAACCGCCCGCCGCCCGTCGGCCTCCAGCTCCCGGGGTTGGCCTTCCAGGTCCTGAAAAGCCACGGTCACCTCGGCCGAACGAGTCACCTTTTCCTGCAGGTCCCGCACCGAAAGGCAGCCCTCGTTGTAAAACTGTTCGCCCTCGGCCCGGGTCAGGCGCGGGTTGACCAGGACCAGGACCCGGTCGTCGAATTCCTCATCATTTTCCGCCCCGGCCACGACTATGAGCCGGCTCGTCACACCCACCTGGGGCGCGGCCAAGCCCGCCCCCGGCGCCGAGAGCATGGTCTCGGCCAAGTCCCGGGCCAGGTCGCGCAAATCCTGGTCAAAGGCCGTCACCGGCGCCGACTTCTCGCGCAGCCGCGCATCCGGATATTTCAAAATCGGCCTGACGGGCATGGCTCACCTTATGGCCTTGTCCGGCCGGGCAAGGCCCCCGCCCAGCCGGCCTTCCAGACAAGAACGGATACCCGCCCGGGGTATCCGCTCTTGTCGCCGCTTGCTTAAAAACAGCCGGCTCAGGAAAAATAACGCTTCAAGAGGCCCTGGAAGGCGCAGCCGTGGCGGGCCTCGTCCTTGCACATTTCGTGGACCGTATCGTGAATGGCGTCGTAACCCAGTTCCTTGGCCCGGGTGGCCAGCTTTTTCTTGCCCTCGGTCGCGCCGTTTTCGGCCGCCAGGCGCAGGGTCAGGTTCTTCTTGGTATCGGCGTGGACCACTTCGCCCAAAAGCTCGGCGAACTTGGCCGCGTGTTCCGCTTCCTCAAAAGCGATGCGCTTGTAGGCTTCGGCCACCTCGGGGAAACCCTCCCGGTCGGCCTGGCGGCTCATGGCCAGGTACATGCCAACTTCCGTGCATTCGCCGGTGAAGTTGGCCCTTAAATCGGCGACCACATCCGCGTCCACATCCTTGGCCACGCCGATGCGGTGCTCGTCGGCCCAGGCCAAGGCGCCGGCCTTCTGCTCGGAAAACTTGGCCGCCGGAGCCTTGCACTGGGGGCAGTGGTCGGGAGGGGCAGCGCCTTCATGAATATAACCGCAGACATTGCAGACGAATTTTTTCATGCGTCTCTCCTTTCAGGTTTTGAGTATATTAGACGGCCCGGCCCGGACTTGTCAAGGGCCTGTGGCCGGGGCCGCCGAAAGGTCTCTTCAAGAAAAACGGCCAGATCCGCCACCGTCAGGCAGAGCCGATCCGGGTTCAGGCTTCGGAGCCGTTCCCTCTCCGCGCCCGGCGCCCAGGCGGCGGCCAGCACGGGCAGGCCCGCGGCCCGGGCGCTGGTGACGTCCGTAGGGGCGTCGCCCACATAGACCGCCTCCTCGGGGCTAAGGCCCAGTTCCTCCAGCACGGCCCGCATATCCGCAGGCTTATCCGCGCCTTCCGGGCGGCCGGTCTTGATTATCCGGAACCGGTCTTCCAAGCCGAAGACGGCCAAATCCATAGCCAAGCTGGCGGCGCTCTTGCCGGTGATGAGAGCCAAG
>JAITUX010000157.1 GCA_031286085.1 Candidatus Adiutrix sp.
GTCCGCCGGGGTGAGAGGATAGGGCTTATCGGGGCTTCCGGGGCCGGCAAAAGCACCCTGGCCCTGCTGCTCACCGGCCTGGTCCCGCCCCAGGAAGGCCGTTTCCTGGTTGACGGCCGCGAGCTTACCCCGGCCGGCCGGGCGGCCTATGTGCGCCTGGTGGGTTTCGTGGCCCAGACCCCCCTTCTGCTCCCGGGCACGGTGGCCGATAACGTGGCCTTCAGCCGCTGGGGCGAGGAATATGACCGCCGGGAAGTCGAAGCCGCCTGCCGCCGGGCGGCCATGGATTTCGTCTTCAGCCATCCCCAGGGCCTGGACCGGCGTCTGGGTTCCGGCGGCCAGGGCCTTTCCGGGGGCCAGACCCAGCGGGTGGCCATCGCCCGGGCCTTCTTCGCCCGGCCGGAAATAATAATCTTCGACGAAGCCACCAGCGCCCTGGACCAGGCCAGTGAAAACCTCATCGCGGAAGCGGTGGCCGGCCTGGCCGAAAAGACCACGGTGGTCGTCATCGCCCATCGCCTCACCACGGTGGAAGGCTGCGGCCGGCTGATTTGGCTGGAAAACGGCCGGGTGCGGGCCGAGGGGCCCCCGGCCGAAATCCTGCCCGATTACCGGGCGGCCGTGGCTTGAGGGAAGCGGTTAATCGGGAATGACCTATGGAACTTTATGAACGGGTTGACGAGCTGATAAAAAAGATGGGCCGCTCGAGGGCTCATTTGGCCAAGCAGCTCAATATCAGGCAGACGACCTTCAACAATTGGTTTTCCAGCGGCCGGCAGCATTACCTGTGGCCCGCGCTGCTTAAAATACTGGAGATTTACCCGCAGGTCTCCAGGGACTGGCTGTTTTTCGGCGAAGGGGAGATGCGGCGGAGCGGGGGGGACGAACCGGCCGTCAGCCTGAACCGCGAAAAGGAGCTTTTGTTGAAAATCGAACAGCTCAGCGGGCTTTTGGTCCGGCTGGAGAACCAGGCCGGCCCCTGGGCCGGCGGAGGGTTGCGTTGAGGATTCTGGCCCATCGCGGATATTGGAAAACCGCCCGCGAACAGAACACCCTGGCCGCCCTGGCCGCCGCGCTGGAACGGGGCTGGGGCGTGGAAACGGATATCCGGGATTACCGGGGCGGGCTGGTCATTTCCCATGACCCGGCCGGGGAAGGCGCCCCCGGGTTTGAGGAACTCCTTTCGGTCTGCGGCCGCCTGGCCTCCGCCCCCGGGCCGCTCCTGGCGCTTAACGTCAAGGCGGATGGGCTTTACCTGCTCTGGCCGGAAACCCTGGCGCCTTTCGGCCCGGAAAACTATTTCCTCTTCGACGCCTCGGTGCCGGAGCAGTATGTTTACCTGAAGCGCGGGTTCAGGGTCTTCACCCGCTCCAGCGAGTTCGAGCCCCGCCCGGCCTTCCTGGAGGAGAGCGCGGGCGTCTGGCTGGACCAGTTCACGGATTCCGGCCATATCCTTAAGGCGCTGGACCCTCTATTGGCGGCCGGCCGGGAGGTGGCCGTGGTTTCCCCGGAACTGCACGGGCGCGATCACCGGGAGCTGTGGGCCGCCCTGGCCGAAAGAAAGGGCCGGCTCTGCCTTTGCACGGACAAGCCGGACGAGGCGGAAGCGTATTTCCAATGATCAAGGCCATCATCTTTGACATGGACGGCGTGTTGATCGACGCCAAGGAGTGGCATTACGAGGCCCTCAACCAGGCCCTGGAGCTTTTCGGCTTCAGCATCAGCCGCTACGACCACCTGACGACCTACGACGGCCTGCCCACCGCGGACAAGCTCAAGATGATGAGCCTGGAACGGGCCCTGCCCTATGGCCTGCACCGGTTCATAAACGAACTCAAGCAGGATTACACCCTGGAACGGACCTATCTTAACTGCAAGCCCCTCTTCATTCACGAATACGCCCTTTCCCGCCTGAAGAGCGAAGGCTACCGCATCGCCCTGGCCTCGAATTCCATCCGCCGGACAGTCGAGCTAATGATGCGCAACGCTAACCTGGACGCCTACCTGGAGTTCTGCCTGAGCAACCAGGACGTCTCCCGGGCCAAGCCCGACCCGGAAATATACAACGTGGCCATCGGCCGCCTGGGCCTCGCGCCGGCGGAATGCCTGATAGTCGAGGACAACAAGAACGGCATAGCGGCGGCCGAGGCCAGCGGCGGCCATGTCATGCGGGTGCGGGACATCCTGGACGTCAACTACGACAACCTGAAAAGGCACATCGAGGCGGCGGGGGGCGCGGGGGCATGAAGATACTGGTGCCCATGGCGGAAAACGAAAGGCGCGGCGCCGAGACGCCTTACGGGCGCAGCCTTTACGAAATAGAGCGCAAGACCATCCTCCAGCACGTCTGCGAACAGCTTATGGCCGTCGGCGGCGCGGAATTCGTGTTCGTGCTGAACAGGCGGGAGGCCGAGGAGAACCGCCTGGACCAGGTTATCCGGCTCATCGCCCCCGGGGCGCGGGTGGTCCTGGCCGACGGCCCCACGGCGGGCAGCGCCTGCAGTTGTCTTTTGGCCGTTGACTGCCTGCGCGAGGATGAACCGCTTATCGTGGCCGGCGGCGACCAGATGGTCACCGTGGCCCTGCGGCCGATAGTCGAGAAATTCGTGGCCAGCGGCTGGGACGGCGGGGTGATTTATTTCGACGACGTTCATCCCCGCTGGTCTTACATACGGCTGGACGAGGAGGGCTTCGTCACCGAGGCGGCGGAGAAGAACCCCATTTCCCGCAACGCGACCACCGGCTTCTACTATTACCGGCGGGCCGGGGATTTCATCGAGGCCGTGTTTTCCATGATCCGCAAGAAATCATCCGTCAACGGCCGATACTATGTCTGCCCCGCCTACAACGAGCTGGTTTTGCGGCAAAAGAGAATCGGGACGCACCGTATTGAAAAATCCAGCTATTTCAATTTCTCCCATTCAAAGGGCGCGGAGATGTTCGGCGAATATCTGCGTCAAGGGGCCGGAAGCCATGCGGGCGGCTAAGCTGGCCGAAATGACCAGGGGCTGGTTCGTGGGGGATTTCGAGCCCACCCTTTACAGGACGGGCGAAGTCGAGGTCGCCGTCAAGACCTATAAGGCCGGGGAGGTCGAGGCCGCCCATTACCACGCCATCGCCACGGAAATAACCGTGGTGACCGGCGGCATGGTGGAAATGAACGGCGTCCGTTACGGCCCGGGCGACGTCATCATTTTGGAACCCGGGGAGGTGGCGGATTTCCGGGCCCTTACGGACGCGGTCAGCACCGTGGTCAAGATCCCCGGCGCGGCCAATGACAAATACATCCCGGGGGCGGGCCGATGATTAACATTGTCATCCCCATGGCCGGGCGCGGCCGCCGCTTCGCCGAGGCCGGCTACGCCCTGCCGAAGCCGCTTATCCCTGTCCGGGGCCGGCCGATGATCGAGGTCGTGATTGATAACCTGCGGCCGCGGGCGGAGCACCGCTTCATCTTCGTCTGCCTGGCCGGGCATATCCGGGAGTTCGGCTTGGAGGGGAAGCTGGCCGCCGTTTCGCCCGGCTGCGCCGTGGTGCCGGTTTCCGAGGTCACGGCCGGGGCGGCCTGCACCGTGCTTTTGGCGGAAAAATTCATAGACAATGGCGAGCCGCTGATGATCGCCAATTCCGACCAATATGTGGAGGCGGACATAAACGCCTACCTGGCCTCCGGCCAAGGGTTCGACGGCTTGATCATGACCATGACCGCCCATGACGACAAGTGGAGCTTTGTGCGCCTGGATGGGCGCGGCTTGATAGCCGAGGTGAGGGAGAAGGAGGTCATTTCCAGCGAGGCGACCGTGGGCGTGTATAATTTCGCGCGCGGGGCGGATTTCGTTTCCGGGGCCAGGGAAATGATCGCCAAAAACATCCGCGTCAACGGCGAATTCTACGTCGCGCCCGTTTACAACGCGCTCATCGGGCGCGGCCTCCGCTTCACCCATTACAACATTGGCGGGCTGGGCCGGGGCATGTTCGGCCTCGGCGTGCCGGAGGACCTGGAGGCCTTCCTGAAAAATCCGGTTTCGGAAAGAATTGGTAAGGCGTAAGGAATGATGACGACTATAGAGCTAAAAACAAAAGTTTTATTGGAAAACGAAAAAGCTCATGATGCCGCTGCTTTTTTTCACACTCGGGCAGTTCCGTATCAATCAAGGGTATTTACTCGAAATTATATCTGGAATATTATTAAAGAGCAATTTCGAAAGAATAATATTTCTGTAAAGAATGCTGATGTCCTTGAGATTGGTTGCGGTACTGGAACATTTGTAAAATTATTTTTAAAATTAGATGTTGGCCGTTATACCGGCATAGATATTAGCAAAGAAATGATTAAAATTG
>JAITUX010000182.1 GCA_031286085.1 Candidatus Adiutrix sp.
TCATTTCGGGGCCAGGATCATGACCATGCTGCGGCCTTCCAGCTTGGGGGTCTGCTCCACCTGGGCGGTCTCGGCCATGTCCCGGAGCACCCTTTCCAGGAGGCTCTGGCCCAGGTCGGCGTGGGCTATCTCCCGGCCCCGGAACATCATGGAAACCTTGACCTTGTTCTTTTCAGCCAGGAACTTCTGGATGTTGCGAAGCTTGAACTGGTAGTCGTGCTCGCCGGTCTTGGGGCGGAACTTGATTTCCTTGACTTCGATGACCGAGGATTTTTTGCGGGATTCGGCGCTTTTCTTGCTCAACTGGTATTTGTAGCGGCCGAAATCCATGACCCGGCAGACCGGGGGCTCGGCTTCCGGGGCCACCTCCACCAGGTCCAGGCTAGCCTCCCGGGCCGCTTTCAAAGCTTCCGCCAGGGGCATGATGCCCAACTGGTCGCCCTCATCGCTGATGACCCGGACTTCCGCGGCCCGGATATGTTCATTGATGTTGACTTTCTTTTGGTCGGAATCCTTTTTCTTGCCGTTAATCATCCACCTCTCTTTTTTTGAGGCCCTGGTTAAAGCCGGCCGGGTATGGCCTTGCCCCGGCGGCGCGGTATTTTTCGGACATCAGTTTTCAGCATCCCAGCGGGGCGGGGCGGTTTCCCGGGTGGCCAGGGCCTCGAAGGCGGTCGGGGACATGGCGCCCAGGTCTTCGCCGCCCCGGCGCCGGACGGCCACCGCGCCGTTTTCCACTTCCTTGTCCCCCAGGACCAGCATGAAGGGGATTTTGCCCATTTGGGCCTCCCTGATCTTGTAGCCCAGTTTCTCATTGCGGAAATCGGCTTCGGTCCGGAGCCCCAGCCGCCGGAACCTGTCCCGGAGCCGGGCCGCGAAAGCGTCGGCCCGGGAAGTCACGGTCAAAAGGCGGACCTGTTCCGGGGCCAGCCAGGGCGGGAAGGCGCCGGCGAAATGTTCGGTCAGGATGCCGATGAAGCGTTCCAGGCTGCCGAATATGGTGCGGTGGAGCATGATGGGGCGTTTTTTAAGGCCGTCGTTATCCATATAAGTCAGGTCGAACCGCTCCGGCAGGGTGAAATCGCACTGGATGGTGCCGCACTGCCAGCGCCGGTTCAAGGCGTCCTTGAGCTTGACGTCGATCTTCGGCCCGTAGAAGGCGCCGTCGCCCTCGTTTATCGCGTAGGGCAGCTTAAGGTCCTCCAGGGCCTTTTTCAGGGCGGAGGTGGCCAGGGACCAGGCTTCGGCCGAGCCGATGCTCTTGGCCGGGCGGGTGGAGAGTTCTATGCTGTATTCAAAACCGAAGGCCCCCATCAGGTCGGCCGTCAGTTCCAGGATGCCTTTTATTTCCGCGTCCAGGTTTTCCGGGGTGCAGAAGAGGTGGGCGTCGTCCTGGGTGAACTGGCGCACCCTGGTCAGGCCGTGGAGGACGCCGCTTTTCTCATGGCGCAGCACCGTGCCCAGTTCGAAGAGCCGGAGGGGCAGGTCGCGAAAGGAGCGGAGCCGGGAGCGATAGACGAACATGTGGGCCAGGCAGTTCATGGGTTTCAGGCCGTAGCCCTGGCCGTCGATTTCCGTGAAATACATGTTTTCGCGGTAGTTGTCCCAGTGGCCGCTCTTTTTCCACAGGTCGGTGCGGAGAATCTGGGGGCCCACGACCAGCTGGTAGCCCCGCCGCAGGTGTTCCTGGCGCTCGAATTCCTCCAGGGTCGCCCGGAGCAGGGCGCCCGTCGGGTGCCAGATGATCAGGCCGCCGCCGACTTCATCGGGCCCGGAGAAGAGGTCCAGTTCCCGGCCAAGGCGGCGGTGGTCGCGGCGCCGGGCCTCTTCCAGAAGATGGAGGTGATGGTCCAGGTCCTTTTTATTGAAGAAGGCCGTGCCGTAGATGCGCTGAAGCATGGGCAGGCGTTCGTCGCCCCGCCAGTAGGCCCCGGCCACGCTCAGGAGCTTGAAGGCCCCGGCCAGGGAGGTATCGGGCAGGTGGGGGCCCCGGCACAGGTCTATGAAGCCGCCGGTCTGGTAAAGGGAGACCTTGTCCGGGCGGTCGGTCCGGGCCAGGCTTTCGATTATCTCCACTTTGAAGTTCTCGCCCTTGGCCTTGAAGAGGTCCACGGCCTTGAGGAGGGTGAGTTCCGAGCGGACGAAGGGTTCGGCCTTTTTGACAAGTTCGGCCATGCGGGCTTCAATGCTGGCCAGGTCGTCCGGGGTGAAGGGTTCCGGCTTGTCGAAGTCGTAATAGAATCCGTTTTCGATGGCCGGGCCGATGGTCACCTTGACCTTGGGGAAGATGTCCTGGACGGCCGCGGCCATGATATGGGCCACGGAATGGCGCAGAAGGTCCAGGGCCTCCGGGTCGGCCTGGTCCACCCCGGCCAGTTCGCCGTTTTCCGTCAGGGGGGCGTTTAGGTCGATGAGCCGACCGTTCAGGCGGGCGGCCAGGAGCCGCCCCGGGCCTTTGGCCGGGGCGGCCTGGGCCTGTTTCAGGGCCGCCAGGGCGGAGGCGCCGGCGGGCACGTCCCAGTCGGCGTTTTTTATTCTGATTTTCAGGTCGGCCATCAGTTCCTTTCCGGGAGCCTCGGCATTAAAAAGGCCCGCGTCCGCCGCGGGCCTTTTTGCCGGTTGTCACTCTCGCGGCGGACTCCCGCGGCCCTTGAGGCCCCGCCGGATTAAGGTATCGACCAGCCGGCTGAATCAATTCGCAATTTCGTCAAAGCCCGAAATCAATGGCGCTTCCGGTCCGCCCGCGAATATATTCAACCGCCGGAGCTGCAATAAAAGGCTCCCGTCCCCTTGTTCAAGGCCGGGAGCCTTGGAATATCATGGTAGGCGTGAAGAGATTTGAACTCTTGACCCCTACCGTGTCAAGGTAGTGCTCTCCCCCTGAGCTACACGCCTGAAGGTTTCTGGGCCGGCCGGATTTTTCCGGGCGCCCCCGAGACCTGATCCGGGTGAAATTCTGCAATATTATGACGGTAATGTCAAGAATAAAGATTCAGCCGGCTGAAGGGTGCTTTGGGCAAAGTAGGGTAGGGGAGCAAGGTCAGATGAATTTCTGGATGATTATGGCCGCCAGGATGGCCGTAAACATGCCCCATAACATCTTGGTGTTGTTATCCAGCCTTTTTTCCAGGCTGTTAAACCTCTCGTCGTGGCGG
>JAITUX010000183.1 GCA_031286085.1 Candidatus Adiutrix sp.
CTAACTACAGCTCTTTGAACTGCGGACGTATTCCCAGATGGTTTTTTATTCAGCCCACACCCGGCCAAACCACTTGCAAAGGCACGAAAAAAACACGTCTGACCGGGCGTGTGACCGCACAGAGGTATAGTTAGTACCTACTTGAAATTAAAACATGAGGCCGGGAAAAAGTCAAGAAGCGAATTATGTGCCCTTGGGCAAGGGCTTAGGCGGGGCTGGGGCCGTGCGCCCCATGATTCCAGAGCAAACCTTTTTGAAAGCAACTTGATACCAGGAACCCGTATCAAACCGTTTAGCCGCCCATAGTCTTTTAGGCCGGCCCGCGGATTTCCCGGATCACGGCCAGGAGCCGCCGCATGTCTTCGGGATAAACCTCGCCGATGCTGCCGATGCGGAAGGTGTCGGCCCGCGAGACCTTGCCGGGGTAAAGGACAAAGCCCCGGGCCTTGACCCGGCGGTAAAATTCAAGGAAATCGAAATCCGGGCCGGGGTACTTGAAGGCCGTGATGAAGGGTGACTGGAGGCTGTCCGGGAGGAGGGTCTCAAAACCCAAGGCCCGCATCCCCTCGACCAGGAGGCGCTGGTTTTCGGCGTAGCGGGCCTGGCGGACGGCCGGGCCGCCTTCGGCCGCGAGTTCCTCCAGGGCCTGGAGGAAGGCCCGGACCACGTGGGTGGGCGAGGTGAAGCGCCATTTGCCGGCCGCCTCCATTTCCCGCCACTGGTCGTAAAGGTCCAGGCAGTGGGAACGGGCCAGGCCCCGGCATTTTTCCAATTCGGTCCGCCGGGCGATGACGAAGGCGAAGCCCGGCACCCCTTGGAGGCATTTGTTGGCGGAACTGATGAGAAAATCCAGGTCGCCGGCGTCGAACTGGAGTCCGCCGAAGGAACTCATGGCATCGACGATGAGGGTCTTCCCCCGGGCCTTGACCACGCGGGTCAGTTCGGGCAAGGGGTTCAATATGCCGGTGGTGGTTTCGCAATGCACCAGGGCCACCTGGGTTATGGATTCGTCCTCCGCCAGGGCCTGGTCCACGACGGCGGGCTCCAGGGCGGCGGTTTCCGGCCAGGCCAGGGCCCGGTGGGGCAGTTTCAGGGTCTCGGCCATGCGGACCATGCGTTGGCCGTAGGCGCCGTTGGTGAGGATGAGCAGCCGGCCGGCCTGGGGCACGACGCTGCCCAGCACGGACTCCACGGCGAAACTGCCGCTGCCCTGCATCAGGACCGCCGTAAAGTCTCCGGCCTTGGGGCCCATCAGGCCGGCCAGGCGGCGGCGGATGTTCTGGACCACGCCCTCGTTGTAATCGCCGTCCCAGGTGCACCAGTCGCGCAGGAGGGCCGCCCGGACCCCTTTGGAAGAGGACAGGGGCCCGGGAGTCAGCAACAGGTAGGGGTTTTCGGGTATCAGCGTTTCGTCCATGCTTGCCTCCCTTGATATTTCTGAAAGCCTTATCTTTCGTGGAAAGCGTCCAGCCAGCCCGGCAGTTCGGTGAAGTCGTCCAGGACCCCGGAAGCCCCGGCGGCCAGGTATTGCGCCCGCACGCCTTCGTAGCGCGTCTTTTTTTCAGATTCGGGCAAAGCCTCAAGTTCCGCCCGGGTCAGGCCGAGGAGGCTTGAGCCGGCGATGACGCCGAGGCTTAGGCAGCCCGCGTTGAGCCCTTCGGCGATGTCGGCCAGGGTGTCGCCGACCTTGACCACCCCGGCTATGGATTCCGCCCCCAGCTTTTCCAGGGCCCGCCAGAGCATATAGGGATAAGGCCGCCCCAGGCCGCCGACCTCGTCCGGGCAGGCCAGGACGTCGGGGGCGTAACCGGCGGCCCGGGCCGCCGGGACCACCATATCCATCATGGCCCGGCTGTAGCCGGTGGTCGAGCCGATTTTGAAGCCCGAGGCCCTTAGCCGGGCCGTGGTTTCGGCCACGCCGGGCAACAAGTCGGCGTGTTCG
Organism: Candidatus Adiutrix sp.; assembly: GCA_031286085.1. Lineage (GTDB taxonomy): Bacteria > Desulfobacterota > Desulfarculia > Adiutricales > Adiutricaceae > Adiutrix. The sequence continues at coordinate 1,943 of JAITUX010000183.1, forward strand.
CCCAGGACGGCCTTGAGAGCCGGTTCAAAGCGGGCGTAAACCCGGTCAATTTCAGCCTCCCCGGGGCTTCGGCCGTATTTTTCGGCCCAGGCCGCGGCCAGGCGTTCGCCGGACAGCATCAGGGCCAGGTGGGTCCTTTTGGCCAGCCCCATGGGGGCCCGGGTTTCCTCCAGGGTCGGGCGGAGGCCGAAATCCTCAAAGGCTCTCATCACCGCCGCCACCGGGGCGAAAGAGCCGAAATCCACAGTCGTCCCCGCCCAGTCCAACACGATGATTTTTGGTTTCATGGGAGTCCTTTCCTTTTTAGAAACAGGTGACGGTTCAGCCAGACGGCCAATTCGTAGGCCAGGCGGACCAGGAGGTTCAAGCCCAGAATCAGGAGGCTCATGGCCGCGGCCTGGGCGAAATCGCCGGCTTCCTCCATGTGGGTTATGGCGATGGAGGCGATTTTGAATCCGGGGCTGTAGAGAAAGACCACCGCGGAAACCGTGACCATGGAATTGACGAAGAAATACATGGCGATTTCCAGGAGGGCCGGCCAGGACAGGGGCACGCTGATCTGGAGAAAGGTTTTCCACTTGGGTATGTTCAGGCTCTCGGCCACGCTCTCTATCTCCCGGTCCAGTTTTTTCAGGGCGCCGGTGGCCGTGAGAAAGGGCACGGAGAAATAGTGCAGGATATTGGACAGGACCAGGATGGCCAGGGTGCCGTAGATGAAATTCAAGGGGTTGGCCGGGGAATTGAAGAAGAAAATGAAGGAGATGCCCACCACCAGGCCGGGCAGGGCCAGGGGGACGACGGCCAGGAGGCGGCCGGCCTTCTTCGGCCAGGGCAGTCCCCGGGCCTTCTCCATCATGTAGGCGTAGATGAAGACGAACAAGGCGCCGAAAAGCGCGGTCAGGCCGCTCATTTTCAGGGAATTGAAATAGCTGGCCAAGCCGCCGGTGGAGATGTTGAATTTGAAATTGTCCAAGGTGGGGGCCAGGTTATAAGGATACCGGGTGGTGAAGGCCCCCACCAGGAGGGAAAGCACCAGGGCGGCCAGGGCCAAGGTCATGAGGACGCAGAAAATGAAGAAGAAGGCGTCCCGGCCGGGGCCGGGTTTTATCCGCAGGCGGGTCGATTTGGCGGTCAGGGTGCTCCGGTCTTCGGCCAGGCCGCCGGCCAGGAAGGAGATCAGGGCCGGGACGAGGAGGAGAGTGCCCACGACCGCCCCCATGTTCATGTTGAACTGTCCGGCTATCTGCTTATAGATGTCGGTGGCCAGCACGTTGTAGGAGCCGCCCAGCACCTTGGGCGCCCCGAAATCGGTGAAGGCCAGGGTGAAACAGACGAAAAAGACGTTCACCAGGGTGTATTTAAGGCCGGGCAGGGTGATTTTGAGGAACTTGGTCGCCGGGGAACAGCCCAGGGAATCGGCGGCTTCATAGAGGCGGTTGTCCGCCGTTTCCAGGGCCACGTGGAACATGAGAAAGGCCTGGGGGAAAGTGTAGATTATCTCGGACAGGATGATGCCCGTCCGCCCGTATATTTCCAGCTTGAAGCCCAGGGCCGTGATGAGGCCCTGGCGGCCGAAAAGATAGATGAGGCCCAGGGCGTGGACTATGGTGGGTATGAAGATGGGGGCCAGGGCCGCGTATTTGAAGAAGGTCTTGCCCCGGATATTGGTGCGGGTCAGGGCGTAGGCGTAGGCCAGGGCCAGGCAGAGGGAGAAAAAGGCGGAGACCAGGGATATGTCCAGGGTGTTGAAAATCGAACCGGCCAGGGCCGGGGTGCCGAAATAGCGGCGGTAGTTGTCCAGACCGACGAAGCCGCCGCCGTTATCCATGAAGGCTTTGGAGAACAGGCAGGCCAGGGGGCCGGCCAGGATGATGGCCAAGGCCGCCAGGAGCGTGATCATGACGGCCAATTGCGGTAAATTGAGGAGCTTGGCCTTCTTGCCCAGGTTAAGGGCCATGTTTTTCAGGCGGCGGCCGGGTATCTGTTGACATGCCGGGCGGCGACGGAAATGTACACCCGGTCGTTTTCCCGGATGGTCAACTGGTCGGCCCGCTCCGTTGGCAGATCCACGCAGATTTCCGAGCCGTCCTGGGCCAGGCGGGCGTAAACCCGGGTCGAGGCCCCCCGGAATTCCACCCAGCCGATGCGGGCGGAGAGGCTTTCGGCGTCCCGGGGCTGGCGGTCTATTTCCAGTTTTTCCGGGCGCACGGCGCAGAGCCCGCCGGCCTGGGAGTAGAAGTTCATGGCCCCGATGAAGCCGGCCACGAAGGGCGTGGCCGGCTGTTCGTAGATGGCCCGGGGCGAACCTATCTGTTCCACCACCGCGTTGTTCATGACCACGATCCGGTCGGCCATGGTTATGGCCTCCTCCTGGTCGTGGGTCACCATGATGGTCGAAAGTCCCATGGCCCGCTGCAGACGGCAGATTTCGCCCCTTAGCCTGGCCCGCACCTTGGCGTCCAGGGCCGACAGGGGTTCGTCCAGGAGCAGGGCGGCCGGGGAGACGGCGATGGCCCGGGCCAGGGCCGTGCGCTGCTGCTGGCCGCCTGACAATTGGTTGGGGTATTTATGGCGGTGGGGGCCGAGGTCCACCATTTCCAGGGCCTCGTCGGCCTTCCGCTCCCGTTCGGCCCGGTCCAGGGTCTTGTTCTGGGCCAGGCCGAAGAGGACGTTCTGCCTCACGGTCATGTTGGGGAAGAGGGCGTAGGATTGAAAGACGATGCCGAAATTGCGCCTGGCCGGGGGCAGAAAAGTGGCCTCCCGGCCTTCCAGCCAGACTTCGCCCCGGTCGGCCGTCTCCAGGCCGGCGATGATGCGCAATAAGGTGGTCTTGCCGCAGCCCGAGGGGCCCAAAAGGCAGAGCAATTCGCCTTTTTCCAGGCTCAGGCTGACCTTATCCAAGGCGGTCTGGCCGTCGAATTTTTTGCTCAGCCCTTTAACTTCCAGGAATTTCATGCCTCACCGCCTTGCTGGTGTTAAGTAAGCGGAATAAGGTTGAAATTCCATCAACCTTATTCCGCCTTAAGAGAATTCAGCTCATTTCGGGGCGGATTTGGCGTCGAACTTTTCCGCCCACTTTTTCAGGATGCTCTCGCGCTGGCCGGCGGCCCAGGCGAAGTCGTTGTCTATGAGCTGCTTGATGGGGTCGCCCTCAAGGCCCTCGTAGCCCTCCTTAAGGCCGGTGGCGACGATGGGATAGTTTTTCCGGTAAAGTTCCATGGCGCTGTCGGAGACGGCCCAGTCCAGAAAAGTCTTGGCCGCGGGCGAAATTTGGGGCTTCTTCATCAGGGCGTTGGCCTCCAGGTCCCAGCCCGAGCCCTCGGCGGGGAAGACGACTTCCACCGGGGCGCCCTTTTTCTTCTGGCTGAGCCCGGCGTAACCGAAGCTTACGCCCACCGCGCATTCGCCGGCCGCGGCCATCTTGGCCGGCTTGGAGCCGGAATGGACGTATTGGGCCACGTTCCGGTCCAGGGCCGCGAGATAATCCCAGCCGGCCTCCGATTCCTTGCCGTTAAGCTGCAGAATGGCGCTGACGGTCAGAAACCCGGTCCCCGAGGAACTGGGGTTGGACATGACGATCTGGCCCTTGAGCTTGGGATTCAGAAGGTCCTGGTAAGTCTTTATGTCGGCGGGCTTAAGGCCCAGCTTGGCCAGTTCCTCGGTGTTGACGGTGAAGGCGGTCTCCCAGGCGTCGATGCCCACCCAGGTCGGGGGATTCAAGTCGGACCTGAAGCGGGGTAGAATCCGGTTGAGCCCGGCGGGGGCGTAAGGGGCCAGGAGGCCCAGGTTGTCCAGGATCATCATGGACGAGGCGGCCGTCCCCCAGACCAGGTCGGCCTGGGGCTGGTCTTTTTCAGCCAGAAGCCGGGCGGTGATGATGCCGGTGGACTCGCGCACCACATTCACGGCCACGCCGGGATTGAGGCGGGTGAAATCCGCCAGGTATTCAGTGACTTGTTCGTCTTCCAGGGCGGTATAGACGGTTATGGCCTTGGTTTCGTCGGCGGCCTCGGCCCCGG
>JAITUX010000047.1 GCA_031286085.1 Candidatus Adiutrix sp.
GCCCCAAACGTGAAGCCGTTGCAGAACCTCACATCTGCATTGGCCCTGGCCGAAGTGAGCCTGCGCCTGGCCCACGACCGGCTCACCGCCTTGGTCGGCCCCATGGGCAGCGGCAAAAGCACCTTGGCCGCCTTACTCCCGGCCCTCTTCACCGCGCCCCCAGGAACCATCCGCGTGGCCGGCCGGCCGGTGGAGGATTGGCCCCTGGCGGACCTCCGGGCCCGCTTCGGCTACGTGCCCCAGGACGGGTTTCTCTTCAACGGCACCATCCATGAAAACGTGGCCTTCGGCCGGCCCGAGGCTTCGGCGGCCGAAGTGCTGGCCGCGGCTGAAAACGCCGGCCTGGGAGAGGATCTTGCATTTTTCCCGGACGGAATCCAGACCGTGGTGGGGGAGAGGGGGCTTAGTCTTTCCGGCGGGCAAAAACAGCGTCTGGCCCTGGCCCGGGCTCTTCTGCCAGATCCGCCCTATCTCATCATGGACGACCCTCTCTCGGCTGTGGACGCGGAAGTCGAGGCCCGGATAATGAGCCGGCTCTTGACACTCCGCCGGGGCCGGGGCGGCCTCATCATCAGTCACCGCTTAAGCAGCCTCATGGCCGCCGATTGGGTCGTGGTGCTGGAAAGGGGCCGGGTGGCCGACCAGGGAACCCCGGCGGAACTCATGGGCCGTGACGGCTATTTCAAACGGGTGCGGGAATTGGGCGAGGAATGAAATCATGAGCGCGGAAGCGGACGATGAAATCCGCCGCCCTTTCCAGGCCGGCGATCTGGCCCTGTTGTGGCGGCTGAGGCGCCTGGCCCGGGGCACCCGCGGGCTCATGGCCCTGGGCGTTTTTTTTGTCCTGGGGGCCGCCCTGGCCAGCGTGGCCCTGCCCTATGTGACCAGCCTGGTCATTGACGATTACCTGGTGCCCGTGGGGCCCCGGCTGGATATTTCGGCCCCTCTGCCCCCGGTCCTGCAAACCCTTCTGGAAGGCGGCGGCGTCATAAAAAACCCCGAGCCCGGGGGGCCGGCCTTTCTCACCCCCAGGGCCTTGGCGAAACTGGACGAGCGAGACCGGGAAACCTTCATTCAGGCCGGCTTTCTGAGCCGGGAACACTTCTACGCCCGGCCGGACGAGCCCGGAGGCCGGTTGGCCGCCCTGGCCGCCAGCCGGCCGGATTTGGTCAGCCGCCAAGGCGGGCTCTACGCCGTGGCGGAAAAAGACTTGGCCGCCCTGCCGGAAACCCTGCTCGCCTCTTGGAGGGCGGCCGATTTAAGCGGCCTGGCCCGTCTGGCCCTCCTCTTCGCCGGCCTGATGTTCCTGGGCTACGGCCTGGAATTCGGCCAGCGGGTGGTTCTGGAAGTGGTGGCCCAGCGCCAGGCCCTGGCCCTGCGGCAGGAACTCCTGGCCCACCTCCTCGGCCTGAGCCAGAGTTTCTTCGACGGCCGCCTGACCGGGCGCCTGGCCTCCAGGCTCACCAACGACGTCAACAATCTCAGCTCCCTGGCCAAAAACAGCGTGGCCACCGTTGGGGGCGACCTGGTCTCCCTGGCCGTCATCATCGCGGCCATGTTCTCCTTAAGCCCCAAGCTGGCCGGCCTCACCGTGGCCTTCACCCCCTTGACCATTCTCCTGGCCTCTTACTTCAGCCGCCTGTCGCGGGCCGTGCAGCGCGACCTTCGGGCCCGCCTGGCCGCCATAAACCAGACTTTCAGCGAAACCCTGGGGGGCCTCCTGGTCATCCAGGCCTTCCGCCGGGAAGAGCTGAACACGGAAATATTCCGTAAACTGAATCATGAAAATTATCTGGCCGGTATGCGGCAGACCAGGATCCACGCCCTGTTCGTGCCCCTTATCGATGTCCTGGCCTCTATAATCCTGGCCCTGGTCATCTGGTACGGCGGGGGCGCGGCGCTGGCCGGCGACCTCAGCCTGGGAGTGGTGGCCGCCTTCATAGGCTACGCCCGCCGTTTTTTCCAGCCCATCCAGGACATGGCCGAGAAACTCAACATATTTCAATCGGCCTTCGCCTCCCTGGAGCGTCTGACCGACCTTCTGGAACAGGACGACCGCCTGGAAGAGCCGGCCCGCCCCTTGGCGCCGGTCCGGCCCGGCGGCGCCTTGGCCTTCGAGGGGGTCGATTTCCGCTATCGCCCCGGCGGCCCCCTGGTGCTGACCAACCTCAGTTTCAACATCGGGCGGGGCGAGGCCGTGGCCCTGGTGGGGCAGACCGGCAGCGGCAAGAGTTCCATCATCAACCTTATCCATCGCAGCTACGACCCGGAAGCGGGCCGCATCACCTTTGACGGCCAGCCCTTGAAGGAATTGGACCTGACCCTCCACCGGGCCCGCCTGGGCCTGGTCACCCAGGACGTCTATCTTTACGCCGGCACGGTCCTGGACAACCTGCGCCTGGGGCGGGACCGCTTAAGCGATGAGGAACTTAAGGCGGCCTGCCGGGCTGTGGGGGCCGACCATTTCATCAGGCGTCTGCCCCTGGGTTATGAGGAACCCTTGGGAACCGGCGGCCGCCTCCTCTCGGCCGGGGAAAGGCAACTCCTGGCCTGCGCCAGGGCCTTCCTGGAAACGCCGGAAATCATCATCCTGGACGAGGCCACGGCGGCGGTGGATTCGGAGACGGAGCAACTGATTGAAAAAGCCTGCCGCACCCTCTTCGCCGGCCGCACATCCATCACCATCGCCCATCGCCTCTCCACCATCCGCCAGGCCGACCGCATACTGGTGCTGAGCCGCGGACGCCTGATAGAGGAAGGCGCCCACCGGGAACTTCTGGCCCTGAAGGGCGCCTACTACCGGCTGGCGTTGCTCCAGGGACTGGCCTAGAGCCTCAAGCGATTGGTTTTTACTGGAGACGGGCGTTGTTTTGAAAGACCCCGGCGGGCTGCCGCAGGTCCTGTTCAGTCCTCCAGAAGCTGGAGCAAATAACGTCCGTAACTGTTGCGGCTCAGAGGTTCGGCCAGTTTACGCAACTGGGCGGCGTCTATCCAACCCTGGCGCCAGGCCACTTCCTCCGGGCAGGCCACCTTCAGCCCCTGGCGTTTTTCAATGGTGCCGATGAATTGCCCGGCTTCCAGGAGACTGTCGGGGGTGCCGGTATCCAGCCAAGCCAGGCCCCGGCCCATGGTCAGCACCGTGAGCCGGCCCTCTTCCAGGTACAAGCGGTTCAGATCGGTTATCTCCAGTTCCCCCCGGGCCGAGGGCGTCAGGGTCCTGGCCTTGGCCGGGGCCGAACCGTCATAGAAGTAGAGACCGGTGACCGCGTAATTGGAACGCGGTCTGGCCGGTTTCTCCTCCAGGTTCACGGCCAGTCCCGACCTATCGAATTCCACCACTCCGTAACGCTGAGGGTCGTCCACGTGGTAGGCGAAAACCGCGGCGCCCTCCGTCTGGCCGGCCTTGGCCAAGAGCAGCGGCAAGTCATGGCCGTAGAATATGTTGTCGCCCAGGACCAGGGCGGAAGGCCCGCCGGCCAGAAACTCCTCGCCGATGGTCAGGGCCTGGGCCAGGCCCTCCGGCCTGGGCTGCACCGCGTATTGCAGTTCCAGGCCCCACCGGCGGCCGTCGCCCAGGAGTTTACGGAAATCCGGGGTGTCCTCGGGGGTGGAGATGAGGAGGAATTTGCGGATTCCAGCCAACATAAGGGTGGTCAGGGGATAATAGACCAGGGGCTTGTCATAAATCGGCAAAAGCTGCTTGGACACGGCCAGGGTGGCCGGGTGCAGCCGGGTGCCGGCGCCGCCGGCCAGGATCAGCCCTTTACGCTCAATCATAGGCCACCCCATATTGCTTGCTTATCCAGTCCCGGTAGCCGCCGGAGCGGACATTTTCGAGCCAGCCGGTTTCAGCCAGGTACCATTCGACGGTGGCGGCCAGGCCGCTTTGAAAATCGTGCTTCGGGCGCCAGCCCAGTTCGGCCTGAATCTTGTCCGCGTTGACGGCGTAGCGCCGGTCATGCCCCGGGCGATCCGCCACGTGTGTTACCTGTGACCGGTAGGAGCGGCCGTCCGGCCGGGGTCGCCGCCGGTCCAGGAGGTCGCAGAGACCTTCCACCACCTCCAGGTTGGCCTTTTCCTGCCCGCCGCCGATATTGTAAGTTTCGCCGGGCCGGCCGGCGGCCAGCACCAGGCGCAGGGCCGCGACATGGTCGGACACATGGAGCCAATCGCGCCGCTGGAGGCCGTCGCCATAGACAGGCAGGGGCCGGCCTTCCAGGGCGTTGACGATTAACAGGGGCACGAGTTTTTCCGGGAACTGGAAAGGCCCGTAATTGTTGGAACAGTTGGTGGTCAGGGTCGGCAGGTCGTAAGTGTGGCGATAGGCCCGCACCAAGTGATCGGCAGCGGCTTTGGAGGCCGAATAGGGGCTGTTGGGGGCATAGGGGGTGGTTTCGGTGAAAGCCGGGGCCTCCGGGGTCAAGGCGCCGAAGACTTCGTCGGTGGAGACCTGCAGAAAACGGAAGGCCGCCCGCGGAGCGTCCGGCAGTCCGGCCCAATATTCCCGGACCGCCTCCAGAAGATTGAAGACGCCCACGATATTGGTCCGGATGAATTCCGCCGGGCCCAGGATGGAACGGTCCACATGGGATTCCGCGGCGAAATTCAACACCGCCCGCACCCTGTGGCGGGCCAGGAGGTCGGCCGCCAGTTCCCGGTCGCCCAGGTCGCCCCGGACAAGAAGGTGCCGCTCCGGGTGTGCCAGGCGCTCAAAGTTGCCGGGATGGCCGGCATAGGTCAGGAGGTCTAGGTTGACGACCGGTTCAGCCTCGGTCGCGGTCCAGTCCAATATGAAATTAGTGCCTATGAATCCGGCCCCGCCGGTTACCAGGATGGCCATTCCTTCGCGTATCCTTTCATCTCGAGGCTATGGACCAGGCCAGGAGGGCCAGGACGGTGACCGCGCTCAGAACGCCCAGAATCTTCCGCAGGCGGTTCCAGAATTTGAAATGCCGATGGTCCGGGGTCAGGCGGACGGCATCCCGGGCGGCTTGGGCCAGGAGAGAGCCCATGATTATGACGGCCGCGCCCAAGACCATGCGGCCGGTCATGATTTCGCCCAGGAAGACCAGGCCGGACAAGGCGGCGATGACGCACTGCAGGGGCGAAATGACGGCCACGGTCGTGGCCGAGAGGTCTCTTTGGGCTATGGTCTGGCAAAGATAGGCCACGCCGGCCGAAAGCATGCCCCACATGGTATAGGGCAGGGTCTTGATGAAAATTTCCCAGGTGGGCATAAGACCGGCGACGGCGGCCGCCCCGGTCATCAGGAGCCCGGCGGCTATGGTTTGAGCCAGGGTCAAGAGCCAGGCGTTGACCTTGGCCACGAAATAGCCCGAAGCCACGATTTGGGCGGCCCAGAAGAAATTGGCCGCCATCGCCAGTCCGGCGGCCGGCCCCAGGCCGGCCTCGGCGCCGCCGGTCAAAAGGTAAAGCCCGGCCAGGCTGACCATCAGACCCGCCAGGACCAGGGGGCGCGGCACAAAACCCATGACCAGGGCCATGACCGGCACCAGGGAACTGTAGAGGGACGTGATGAAGCTGACCTGGCCGGCGGACAGTTGGGTCATGGCGCAGGCCTGAAGTATGGTCCCGCAACTCAGGATGAACCCGTTAAAAAGGCCCCCCCAGAGCCAGAGCAGGGGCGAGAGGCGGCCGGTATAGGCCAGGGGGGACGGCCGCCGCCGGTGCCGAATGGCCATCGGCAGGATGGACAGGGCGCCGAAGAGGAAGCGCAGGCCTGAAAAGGCCGGGGGAGAGAGGTCCCGGAGGGCCATTCGGCAGATGGGATAGGATAAGCCCCAGATGAGGACGGTCAGGCCCATGAGCAAAAGGGCTTTGGTTCTAGCGGACACGGTTTTTCCTAAAAGTCATGGATCGGGATCTTGGCGGTCAGGGCTCGGGCCGGGCTGAAAATGAAACGATTTCCGCGGCTCCGGTCAGGTTCGGCGCCTTCTTTGGTCGGCATAAGGGGTGGTCGGAGGCGGCGGGCGGCATGATTTAAAAATAGTCGTGGAGAGTTATCGTTTCCTCACGGCCGGGTCCGACCGAAATGAAGGCCGGCGGGGCGCCGCACAGTTCGCTTAAACGGTCCAGGTAGCGCCGAGCCGCGGCCGGCAGGTCGGCCATCTTCCTGGCCCGGCTCAAGTCGCCTTCAAAACCTGGCAGGGTTTCATAGACCGGGCGACACCGCTCCGCGGCCCGGATGTCCGCCGGGAAGAAATCTATTTTTTCCCCATCCAGCAGATAGTGGGTGGCGATTTTGAGTTCCGGCAGCCCGGCCAGCACGTCAAGCTTGGTAATCGCCAGATGATCCGCCCCGCAGAGCTTCACCGAGTGCCGGACCACCACCGCGTCCAGCCACCCGCAACGGCGGGGCCGGCCGGTGGTGGTGCCGAATTCGGCGCCCTTCCGGCGAAGCTCGAGCCCCAGGTCGTTGTCCTGCTCCGTGGGGAAGGGGCCGGCCCCCACCCGGGTGGAATAGGCCTTGACCAGGGCCAAAACCCCGCCGATGAGGCGGGGGGCCAAGCCGGCCCCCACGGCCACCGAGCCGGCCAGGGGGTTGGAACTGGTGACATAGGGATAACTGCCGTGGTCCAGGTCCAACTGCACGGCCTGGGCGCCTTCAAAGAGCAGCTTTTCGCCGCGGGCCAAGGCCGCCTGGATAGCCAGCCAGGTGTCGCCCAGGTAGGGCGCCAGCCGTCGGCTCCAGACTTCGGCCCGGGCCGCCAGATCTTCCAGGGTGAGCGGGGGCAGGCCGTAGAGGCCGCTCAAGAGGTGATTCTTCTCCGTCAGGGCGCGGGCCGCCTGGTCGCGGAAAAAAACCAGGTCGCGCAAATCGCCCAGGCGCAGGCCGACGCGGGCGGCTTTGTCCTCGTAGGCCGGACCTATGCCCCGCCCGGTGGTGCCGAGCCGTTCTTCGCCCCGCCGACCTTCCCGGGCCTGATCCAAAAGCCGGTGATAGGGCATGATGATATGAGCCCTTTCACTGAGCATGAGGTTGTCCGGGGCCACGGCCACGCCCCGGGCCTGAAGCTTATCCATCTCCTCCAGTAAAACATCCGGGTCAACGACCACTCCGCCGGCGATGAGGCCCTTCTTTCCGGGGTGGAGGATGCCTGAAGGCACCAGGTGCAGGGCATAGGTTTCCCCGCCCACCACCAGGGTGTGGCCGGCGTTGTTGCCGCCCTGAAAACGCACGACCATATCCGCCTTCTCAGTGAGGATATCGACTATTTTGCCCTTGCCCTCGTCGCCCCACTGGGAACCGATGATCACGACGTTGTTTATCACGCCAACTCCCGGCCGGCGGCCCGGCGCCTTAAGAGATTATTCCAACAACCGTAGCCGAATATAACATGTTTCGCGGGCAAAACCAATGCCCTTTAAGCTCCTGGGCCGTAGTCGCCCGGCCGGCCCGCCCGCGGCGCCGGTAAATGTGCTATCATGCCTGTTGCGCCAATTGGCCGGCAAAGATGTCTTGGCGATGGTCGGAGGGCTCTATGAAACTGGTGTCGTGGAACGTCAACGGCCTAAGGGGCATCAGCCGGAAAAGCGGCTTCTGGGACTGGTTCAACCGGACCGGGGCTGATTTTCTGGCCTTCCAGGAGACCAAGGCCGCCCCGGAACAGTTGGGCGACGAACTGCTTAACCCGGCCGGCCACCTCAGCTACTGGTCGTCCAGCCAGGTCAAGCGCGGCTATTCCGGGGTGGTCACCTACGCCCGACCCGCGCCGGAAGAGGTCCGGGAGGAACTGCCGGATCCCGCCTTCCGGGGTGAAGGCCGGGTGCTGCGCCTGACCATGCCGGCCTTCCATTTCCTGAACATATATTTCCCCAACGGCCAGAGGGACGAAGGCCGGCTGAACTACAAAATGGGCTTTTACGAGGCTTTCCTGGCCTACGCCGAGGATTTGAGGCGCGACCGCCCGGTGGTGGTCTGCGGCGATTTCAACACCGCCCATAAGCCCGTGGATTTGGCCCGGCCCCGGGAAAACGAGACCGTTTCCGGTTTTCTGCCCATTGAACGGGCCTGGCTGGACAAGTTCACGGCCGCCGGCTATGTGGATACCTTTCGCCTGATAAACGGCGAAGTGGGCGGGGCCTATTCGTGGTGGGCCATGCGCAGCCGGGCCCGGGAGCGGAACATCGGCTGGCGCATAGACTATTTCTTCGTCTCCTCGGAACTGGCCGGCGTGGTCAAGGGGGCCTGGCTGGAACCGGAAGTGACCGGTTCCGACCACTGCCCCCTCGGCCTGGAACTTGAGATTTGATTATATTGCTTCCGCCGCCGAGCGCTCCAGGCGGCGGTAATGGAAATAAAGCAGGGTGTCGGCCAGCACCAAAAGAAGATTGACCGCGTAGAAAAGAGCCACGTAGTTGAGGTTTCCCCGGATAATCTTGGCCGAGAGGCCGAAGACATAGCCGGCCAGCACGATGAGCAGGAAGGCGAGGCTCTTGCCGGCCGTCGATCGGGTTCTCAAGGTTTTAAGGATATTGGCCGGCCAAGCCAAGCCGAAGGCTGCCAGCATGGCGCTTTCCAAGATGTCCGCCGACATGGCTTG
>JAITUX010000232.1 GCA_031286085.1 Candidatus Adiutrix sp.
TGTGCTGAATCATTCGACGCAGTTCCTGAAGGCCGTCAGCAAGCTGGATATCAAGGCGGATCTGCAGGCCCTGGACCAGGATGAGCTCAATACGCCCCTGGATGTTCTGGCCGTCAGGGCGGTCGCCCTCATGAGGGTCATCGCCGATTATTTCGCCGACCGCGGCCCTCAGCCGAACCATGACCGTTTAAGGGACGAGTTGGACAAACTCTGGCCGCGCCGCGAATTCATCATCGCGGCCTCCTTCACCGCGCTGAAAAACTACGCCAACGGGGACGGCGCGCCCTATTTCGACCCCGGTGATTTCATAACCAACATCTCCCTGGCCAGGGAAGTCATGGGCCGGCACCTCGGGCATCTGCCCCTGCATTGGTGGCCTCATTCTCACCAGTAGGGAGTCAAGCAAAAACCCGGTTCCGCCGGGTTTTTGCTTGACTCCATTATGGTCCAGGCGGCCAGCCTGGACTTACTGCATGAGTTCCGGGAAACGATCGGCCAGGCGGATGGCGGCCAGGGCGGAGGCCTCGGACGCGGTGCGGGCCGTTAGAATCTCGGCGGTCCAGGCGCTCATTTCGGCCAGGCTGGACATCCTGACCAGGCGTTTTATTTTCGGTATGGCCGCCGGGGGCATGGACAAGGTTTCAGCCCCGAGCCCCAAAAGCACCCCGGCCGTCAGGAAGTCGGCGGCCATGTCCCCGCAGACGGACACCGGGGTGTCCGTCTCCCGGCCCAGGTCCAAGATCAGCTTGATCATCCGCAGTATGCCCGGGTGGAACGGCTGATACATTTCCGAGACCTCCGGGTTGGCCCGGTCCACGGCCAGGGCGTACTGGATGAGGTCGTTGGTGCCCACGGAAAAAAAGGCGGCCTCGGCGGCCAGTTCCCGGGCTATGAAGAGGGTGGCCGGCACCTCGATCATGACTCCCAGGGGCAGGCCCGCCTTGTGGGGCTTCCCCGCCCGCCGAAGCGAAGCCTCCGCCTCGTCTATGAGGGACCGGGTGGCCCTCAATTCATCCAGGCTGGAAATCATGGGCAGCATTATCTTAACGTCGCCCAGGGCGGAAGCCCGCAGAATGGCCCGGATCTGGGTTCGGAAAATGTTCGGGTTGGAAAGGCAGTGGCGGATGCCCCGAAGGCCCAGGGCCCGGTTTAGGGAGCCCGGCCCGGCCACGACCGAGCCGGCGGCTATCTTGTCGTTGCCCAGGTCCAGGGTGCGGATGACCACCTGGCGCGGGGCCATGGTCGCCACCACCCGGCTGTAGGTCTGAAAGAGTTCATCCTCCGCGGGAGGGGCTTTGCGGTTGAGATACATGAACTCGGTGCGGTAAAGGCCCACGCCCTCGCTGCCGTAGTTGAGTATGGCCGGCAGTTCCTCCTCCAGCTCCATGTTGCCCAGGATGTTGATGCGCCGGTCGTCCAGGGTCAGGGCCGGCAGATGGGATGAACGGACTATTTCGGCCGTGAACGACCACTCCAGGGCCTGCCGGTCGCGGTAATGGTCCAGGGTCTCCTGGTCCGGCCGGATTATTATCCGGCCGACCCGGCCATCGATAACCAGGGTGTCGCCGTTATTTATCCTGGAGCCGATGTTCCTGGCCCCGACCACGGTCGGCAGTTCCAGGGCCTGGGCCACAATGGCCGTGTGGGAAGTGCGGCCGCCCCTTTCCATGACCAGGCCCGCCATCGCCGACTTGGATTCGGCGACTTCCATAAGCTCGGCCGGGCTGATGTCCCTAACTACCAGAATGGAGCCGGCCGGGATAAGCGGCATCCGGCCGGCCTTATCCCCCATGAGGGCCGATATAATGGCGTGGGCCAGCATTTCCACATCGGACAGGCGGGCGCCTATGTATTCGTCCGCCACCGTGTTCATGAGCCCGGTTATCTTTTCAATGGTCCGCAGGACCGCCTGCTCGGCGTTGATCCGCTCACCCAGGATCAGACGCCCGGCCTCACCAGCCAGGAGGGGATCATCCAAGAGCAGAATATGGGCGTCGATTATGCCGGCCTGGCTTAAAAGTTCCGGGGGCAGGCCGGCGCGGGCGGCTCTTAGACGGGCCCGGACCTGGTCCAAGGCCTGGTTCAGGCGCCCGATTTCCGCGTCCACCAGTTCCGGGCCGGTCAGCCGGTAGTTGGGCAGCCTCAGGCGGGGGCGGCTTAAAATCAGGGCCTCGCCTATGGCTATGCCCGCGGAGACGCCAACGGCGTTCACCTCCGATTCTACCCGGCCCGCGGTCATTCCTCACCGAAACGTTCTTCAAAAAGGTTCTTGACGGCCAGGACCGCGTTCAGGGCGTCCGCCCCCTCCGCCTCAACCGTGACCCGGGCGCCTTCGGCGCAACCCAGGCTGATGAGGCTCAAAACGCTGCGGGCGTCAGCCTTTTCGCCGTTCTTGACCAGGCGGATATCCGCCCGGTAGGCTTCAACGGTCTGAACCAGCTTGGCCGCGGCCCGGGCATGGAGGCCCAGGCGGTTCGTAACTACCAGGTCCCTGGTCTCCGTCAACGTCATGTCCATGGCTGAACCCCGGGGAGATCCTTTTCTTTTCGATTCGGAGCTGCGGCCCCTTTTACGTTGGCGCCGGTCACCCGTCGGCCAAAAAATCCAGGCCGAACAGAATGGCCGCCGCCCCGGCCAAAAGCAGGAGAGGATACCAGAAATTCAAGGCTCGGGCGCGCCCGACCACCATCCTCATCAGGATGACGCCGACCGTGACCAGGACCATGGTCGCCCACAGGCCGCCCAGGGAAAAAATGTGCTCCACGCGGACGGGGATCAGGACGACCGTGGAAACCCCAATCAATAGGGCCATGACCTGCCGTATCCGCTGGGCCAAGCGTTGGGCCTTGAGGCGGACCAGAAGGTCGATGACCTTGAGCCCCTGGATATACCCCAGGTAGAGGCCGCCCAGGCGCACCGGCAGAGCCGGCAGACAGAACAGGCCAGGCAGGATCAGGGGCGCCCACCAGCGATTCAGGGATAGAACGGCCCAGACCGCGGCCAAGGCGCAAAAAGGCAGCCAGGACTGCCAGAACAGGGCGTCGCCTATGGAAGCCAAGGCCAGGTTCAGGGTGGCCGACAGCCGGTTACGCTCCCAGACGCTGAGGCGGTCGGCGGCCACATCTTCTTCCAGCCTCAAGACGACCCCGATGGCCAGGCCGCTTAAAACGGGATTGGTGTTGAAGAAGTCCAGCGCCCTGGCCCGGGCGGCCTTCAAGGACTCCCCCCGCGGATGAATCAGCTTCAGGGCCGGATCAATGGCGGCGGCCAAGCCCAGGTTCTGCTGCCCCTGGCTGTTCCAGGAGGCTTCCAGAAAGAAGCTTCTCAAGGCGACCCAGGCCAGAACCAGAAATTTCATGGCCTTCCTCCGGCCGCAACCGCCCATAGGCGAATCCAGCTCCTGCCGGAGCCAGTCTCACGGAATGGTTTATTATACCATAGTTCAGTAAGGTATGACCTTTTTTTCGGCGCAGACGCCGGCGGCGCCCACGGCGTTATTAATTCCAGCGGCCTTCCGGCTTCGGCTGCCGGTCTCCGCGTCGGCAAATCGTCCGTCGGCAGGTGTCAGGGCCTTAGGCCCTGGTCCAGACTATGAAAGCCCCGGCCTCTTCCCTGGTGAAGCCGCCTTCCCGCAAAAGGCTCAAGGCCAGTTCATCGGGGTAGGCGCCGCGCAGCACGAGGCGGGGGACGTCGAGATTAAGGATCAGCTTGGCGCAGATGGCGCAGGGCTGATGAGTGCAGTATAAGGTGGCCTGCCGAATCGGCACGCCGTGCTGGGCGGCCTGGAGAATGGCGTTCTGTTCCGCGTGGATGGCCCGGCAGATTTCGTGGCGCTGGCCGGAGGGGACGCTCAAGGTCTCCCTCAGGCAGCCGGCCTCCCGGCAATGGGGCAGATTCCTGGGCGGCCCGTTGTAACCTGTGGCCAGGACCCGGCGGTCGGCCACCAGAAGCGCTCCCACCTGCCGCCGCAGGCAGGTCGAGCGGGTGGCGGCCAATTCGGCCAGGCGCAGGAAATATTCATCCCACCCCGGCCTGTCTTCCGCCGGCTCAAGCCCTCCGCCGCCGGCGCCGGCCCGACAGTCCGCCGCCTTCATTCAAAACCTGGATAGAGGGGGAACCGAGCGGCCAGGGTTTCCACCCGGTTGCGTATACCGCCCAAGGCGGCTTCATCGTCGGCGTGGCGCAGGGCTTCCCCTATGAATTCCGCCACCTGGTCCATTTCCGGCTCCTTAATCCCCCTGGTGGTCAGGGCCGCGGTGCCGAGCCTCAGGCCGGAGGTCACGGAATTGGGCTGTGGGTCAAAGGGGATGGCGTTTTTATTGGCGGCCAGGCCGGCCTTTTCCAAGGTTTTTTCGGCCGCCAGTCCGGTGATGTTCCAAGATTTCAGGTCCAGGATGAGCAGGTGGGTGCTGGTGCCGCCGGAAACCAGCCGGAAGCCGGACTCGCATAAGGACTCGGCCAGGCGCCGGGCGTTGGCCAGGACTTGCCGCTGGTAAGCCTTGAATTCATCGGTGAGGGCTTCGCCGAAGGCCACCGCCTTGGCCGCGATGACGTGCATGAGGGGGCCGCCCTGAAGACCGGGGAAGACCTGGGCGTCAATGCGCCTGGCCAGGGCCTTCTTGGACAGGATAAG
>JAITUX010000014.1 GCA_031286085.1 Candidatus Adiutrix sp.
ACCCGGCGGGAGCCGCGCCCGACCTCCCTCAAGGCCGCGCTTTCCAATTCACGGAAAGAGGCCCAGCCGTAACGGGCCACTATTCCGGCCACAGTCAGGCCATGCTTCTCGCCAAGCCAGGCGTCCGTATCCGTGAAAACGTAGGCCAGGACTTCAGCCAACCTTAAGCCGACGCTGGTCTTGCCCGAGGCCCTGGCGCCCACCAGGAAGATTATTTCAGGCGGTGTTTCCCTTTGCATTTTGTGACTTTTACCACCAAAACCGGCAAAAGGCCAGCCCAATATGGACCAGGGGGCGGAAGCCGGGGGGGCCGCGGCGTAAAAAATTTGACAGCCGGGCGGAAACCGTTAATATTAGGGAGACATATCCGCCTTCCGGGAGAAACTCCATGCCCCCGTTCAGTCCGCCTCAAGTTTACGGCATCATCGGCCAGCCCCTGGGGCACAGCCTGAGCCCCCTCATCCACACCACAGGCTTCCGAAGCCTGGGCCTGGACGCGGTCTTGACGCCCTGGCCCCTGGAGGTGAAAGAACTGCCCCTGTTTTTCGAGGCTTTTCGCCTGTTGAACATCCAGGGCGCCTGCGTGACCCTGCCCCACAAGGAGGCCGTGCTGCCTTTCCTGGACGAGATAAGCGACCGCGCCCGAACCATGGGGGCGGTCAACCTCATCTACCGGCGAGAGGGCCTGGTCTGCGGCGACAACACGGACAGCCTGGGTTTTCTGGCCCCTTTGAAAGACCGCGGCTTGCCCCCGGCCGCCCGGGTTCTGCTTTTGGGGGCCGGCGGCGCGGCCCGGGCCGCGGCGGCCGGCCTCCGGGAGCTGGGGCTGAGGGACCTGACCGTCTGCTCCCCCGCAAGCCGCCGTCCGGCGGAACTGGCCCGGGCCTTTGACCTTAAGACCGTTCCCTGGGACCGGCGGGGCGAACTGCCCTGCGACCTGGTGGTCAACGCCACGCCGCTGGGCCTCAAAGGGCCGGCCGAAGGCCAAACCGCCTACCAGGCCGAATGGTTCGCCGGCCGCCGCGGCCTGGCCTACGACCTGGTCTATACGCCCCGGACGACCCGTTTCCTGGCCGAGGCCCAAGCGGCCGGCTGGGAGACCATCGACGGCCTGGCCATGTTCCTGGGCCAGGCCGAAGCCCAGTTCCTCACCTGGACCGGCCGCCGCCTGCCGCCGGAAGCCGGGCAAAAAGCCGCCGAGGCCCTGGGCTGACCGGAAGGGCCCTCCGCGGCCCGGCCTTCGCTTGCCAGGACCGGACCCGGCTGTTATAATGGCGGAATGATTGGCGTCTCTAAGTTATACTGCGGCGCGGTGGAGCCCTCGGACATACTGCGCTATGGCCGCCGTTCGGCCGCCCTGCCCAGTCATCTCCTGCAATTTTCCGCGGACAAGAAACCAGTGGTGGTCTGGAACGTGACCCGGGCCTGCAACCTGGCCTGCGGACACTGTTACGCCGAGGCCGCCCACGGCCCGGCCCGGGACGAGCTGACCCGGGCGGAGGCCCTGCGCCTGGTTGACCATCTGGCCGAATACGGGACGCCGGTGATCTTGTTTTCCGGGGGCGAACCCCTCCTTCATCCTCACATCTTTGAACTGATAGCCAGGGCGGTCCGGGGCGGGGTCCGGGCCGTTCTCTCCACCAACGGACTCCTGATAGACCGGGAGACGGCGGCCCGCCTGGCCGGCCTGGGCCTCTCCTACGTCGGCATCAGCCTAGACGGCCTCGAAACGACCCACGACGAGCTGCGGGGCCGCCCCGGCCTCTTCGGCCTCACCCTGAAAGCCATCCGCGCCGCCAGGGAAGCGGGCCTCAAGGTCGGCCTGCGCCTGACCTTGAACCGCCGGAACCTGGCCGAGCTGGGGAGCCTGTTGGACCTTATGGAAAGCGAGGATCTGCCCCGGGTCTGCTTCTACCACCTGGTGGCCGCCGGCCGGGGCCGCCGCCTGGATAGGTGGGCCTTGAGCCGCGCCGAGACCCGCCAGGCCGTGGACCTCATAGCCGAGCGGACCGAGGATATGTTCCGGCGCGGCCGGGGCCGGGAAGTGCTGACCGTGGACAACCACGCCGACGGCCCCTGGCTCTACCTGAAAAAGCGGCGGGCGGGCCAGGCCGAAAGGGCCGCGGCCATTCTGGAACTGTTGCGGCTCAACGGCGGTAACAGTTCCGGCCACGGTCTGGGGGCCGTGTCCTGGGACGGCCTGGTCCACCCCGACCAGTTCTGGCGCTCGGTCCGCCTGGGCTCGGTGCGGGAACGCGACTTCGCCGAAATCTGGCACGACCCGGGCAACGAGTTTCTCCAGGCCCTGAAAAGCAAGAAGGACCACGTCACCGGCCGCTGCCGGGCCTGCTCTTTTCTGGAGGTCTGCGGCGGCAACCTGAGAGCCCGGGCCGAGGCGGCCACCGGCGACCCCTGGGGCGAGGACCCGGCCTGCTATCTCTCGGACGAGGAAATCAACCTGGGGCCGCAGGCTCCAGACCCCATAGCCGCCGGCCAGGGCTGAGCCCCGGGCCTAAGGCCGGCGGACGACGAGGCGGCGCGGGGCTGACTGGCCGAAGCCGGGAGAAAGGCTTGCAATATATATGAAGCGCCGGAGGCGCCCATGCCCCTGACCTTACCCGTCCGTCCCCGGCGGCTTCGCCGCGGGCCCACCTTGAGAAAGATGCTCCGGGAGACGGTGCTGACCCCGGAGGACTTCATCTATCCCCTGTTCGTAAGGCCGGGCCAGGGCCTGCGCCGGCCCATAGCCGCCCTGGCCGGCCAGGACCACCTTTCGCCGGACGAGGCGGCCCGGACCGCGGCCGAGGTTTACGCCCTGGGCGTGCCGGCCGTCATATTATTCGGCCTGCCGGAAGTCAAGGACCCGGTCGGCGCCTCCGGGGCCGACCCGGAGGGGCCGGTGCAGTCGGCCATCCGGGCCATCAAGGCGGCCGTGCCGGAAATGGTGGTGATAACCGACGTCTGCCTTTGCGAATACACCGACCACGGGCACTGCGGCCTCCTCCGCGAGGGGCGGGTGGACAACGACGCCACCCTGCCCCACCTGGCCGCCCAGGCCCTGAGCCACGCCCGGGCCGGGGCCGACCTGGTGGCCCCTTCGGACATGATGGACGGCCGGGTGGGGGCCATCCGGGACCTCCTGGATCAAGAGGGCTTCCAGGAAACCGCCATCATGGCCTACAGCGTGAAATACGCCAGCGCCTTCTACGGCCCCTTCCGCGAGGCCGCCGGCTCGGCCCCGGCTTTCGGCGACCGCCGGAGCTACCAGATGGACCCGGCCCGACGCCGGGAGGCCCAGTTGGAAATCGATCTGGACCTGGCAGAAGGGGCCGACATCGTCATGATCAAGCCCGCCGGCCCCTGCCTGGACATCCTGCGCGAAACCCGCGACCGCCTGGATATCCCCCTGGCCGCCTACCAGGTCAGCGGGGAATACGCCATGCTCATGGCCGCGGCCCAGGCCGGGCTCCTCGACGGCCAGGCCGCAGCCCTGGAAACCTTGACGGCCATCAAGAGGGCCGGGGCCGACCTTATCATCACCTACCTGGCGCCCCAGGCCGCCAGGTGGCTCCGGCCATGAAATGGCGGCCTCCCCTCCCCCGCCCCGCCTCCTGGCCTGGGAAACCACCCGGGCCTGCAACCTGGCCTGCCGCCACTGCCGGGCCGAAGCCCTGCCAACGCCGCCCCCGGGAGAACTGAGCCCGGAGGAAGGCCGGGACCTGGTGGACCAACTGGCCGCCTGGGTTCCGGCCCCAGGCCTCATCCTGAGCGGCGGCGAACCGCTGCTCCGGCCCGACCTTTTGGATTTGGCCGCCTACGGACACGCCAAGGGCCTCCGGGTGCTGGTCTCAACCAACGGCCTTTTGGTGACCGCCGCCCTGGCCCGGGCTCTAAAGGCGGCCGGGGTGGCCCGGGTCAGCCTGAGCCTGGACCACCCGGAACAGGCCGACCACGACGCCTTCCGGGGCGCGCCCGGGGCCTTTGAAGCCCTGCGGCGGGCCGCGGCCTATCTGCGGGAGGCCGGTCTGCCCTTTCAGATCAACAGCACCCTCACCGCCGCCAACCTGGGCCGGGCCGGCGCCCTGGCGGCCAAGGCCCGGGACCTGGGCGCCCTGGCCCACCACGTCTTTCTCCTGGTGCCGGTGGGCCGGGCCGCCGGCCTGGAAACACCCCTCACGGCCGAAGCCTACGAGGCGGCCCTCCTGGACCTGTTGAGGCTGGAACCCGAAATGGGCCTGGAATTCAAAGCCACCTGCGCTCCACAATACCAGCGCCTGGCCAGCCAGGCCGGCCGGAACGTCCGGGGCCGGGGCTGTCTGGCCGGGCAGGGTTTCCTCTTCCTGTCCAGCACCGGCCGGGCCCAGGGCTGCGGCTACCTGAACCTGGCCGCGGGCGAACTCAGGCGGAATTCGCTGCGGACCATCTATGAAGAAGCCCCCCTCTTCCGGGAACTCAGAGACCGGAAACACTACCGGGGCCGCTGCGGGGTCTGCGAATACCGCTCCATCTGCGGCGGTTGCCGGGCCAGGGCCCTGGCCGAAGGAGACCACCTGGGCCCGGAACCCCTCTGCCCCCACCAGCCCGGCCGGGAAAGGCGGCCAGAGCCATGACCGAAACCGGCCTGGACCACCTGGACCGCCTGCTGTTGAATGCCGTCCAGAGCGACTTCCCGGTGGAGGCCCGGCCCTACGCCGTCCTGGCCGAGCGCCTTAACCGGGCCGCGGGCCTTAGCCTCACCGAGGAAGAGGTCCAGGCCCGCCTCCTGGCCCTGCGCCACAGGGGGATCATCCGCCGCCTGGGCGCGGTCTTCAACGCCCGGGACCTGGGCTATCAATCAACTCTCTGCGCGGCCCGGGTGCCGGCCGACAAGCTGGCCGTTTTCCAGGCCCTGACCGGCCAGGCGCCCCAAATAACCCATAACTATCTCCGGGACGGCGAGATCAACGCCTGGTTCACCTTCACCAGCCGCAGGCCGGAGGAATTGGACGAATTTCTGAAGCGTCTCGGGGAGGCGGCCGGCCTGGCGGAAATCCTGGTGCTGGACGCGGAGAAGGTTTTCAAGATAAAAGCCGATTTCAAGTTCCGGGCGGACTGAAAGCCGGCCCGCCCCGAAAAAACGGGGCGGGCCGGCTGAAGGCGAGGCGCAAGGCCTTAAATCCTGATTGAAGGCCGCTTGGCATTAAGCCGAGGAGGCGTTGTTCTGCTTCAGCTTGGCGTAGTGCCTGTTGACGGCGGAGATATAACGCCTGGTTTCGCCGGGGAGGCGCAGGCCGCCGTGACGGTCGAAGTTTCCGGGGCCCCAGTTGTAAGAAGCCAGGGCGTTGTTGATGTTGCCGGCATGGCGGTCGAGCATCTTCTTTAGATAACGGGCCCCGGCCCAAACGTTCTCCACGGGGTTGAAGGGGTCCTTGACGCCCAGTTCCTTGGCCGTGGTCGGCATGAGCTGCATGAGGCCCTTGGCCCCGGCCCGGGAGACGGCCTTGGGATCGAAATTGGACTCGGTCTTGATGACGGCCTTGATAAGGTGGGGATCCATGTTCAAAGCCAGGGCGATCTTCTGGACCAGCTTGTCCAGTTGATCCGAAGTGAATTGGCCCGCGTCCGCCTCGGCGGCCGGGACGGCCGGAGGCTCGGCCGCCGGCGGGACCGACGCGGGCTTGGCTTCCGGCGTGGGCCGGGCTTCGGCCTTAAGGTCGGCGGCGGGCGGCAGACCGGCCAGGGTCTCTTCGGGCGGGCTTTCGCGGGTTTCAAGCCGGGTCAGGCCGGACCGCTGGGGGGGCCGGATAAGATTGGCCCGGCCGGGGTCGTCCGCCGACCGCGCCGCCTCGGAAGCCGCCGCCGGCCGCCCCAGGCCCAGGGGACCGTTTTTCTGACGCCAGGCATTGAGTTCCCTCGCGTTCAGCGTCAGCCCCGGCTCCGACCCCGAGACTTTGGGCCCGCCCAGAAGATTCCCGAAACGGCCTGAACTCAGAAGGGCCTCCAGGTTGGCCCGCTCCACCAGGCTGGCGGCTTGCGTTTCGCCGCCGCCCTGGCTCAAGAGGCTGGCCAGCATTTCATTATGCATACCCGCGGCCTTAAGCCGGGCCAGGTTCCGGGCCGCGCCCGGAGCTTCGGCTTCGCCGCCGGCCATGGCCGCCAGAAAACTTTCAAAGCCGCCCTTCCGGTCTTCGGCCCCCAAACCGCTTCGGCCCGGACCGCCCAGGACGGCCGCGGAACGGGTAAGAGCCGGAAGTTGATGTAGAGTTTGAAGAGTGGTCATAAGTTCTTCTCCCTTATGGGTTGTCCGCCCATGGCGCCCGCTCTGGCCGCAGCCCCGGGCGGGGCGGGCCGGGTGAGAGCCCACGATGGTTTCCGGCCAAGTAACAGGCAAATAACGTGCCAAAAATGCCCGTCAAAATCGCCGCACTTTACGATCGCCCCCTGATCTGGCTTCTGCCCTTCTACCTGGCCGGCCTGAACCAGGGCTGGAACGGCGGCGACCCGGCCCTGGCCCTGGGCGCCGCCTTGGCCGCCGGCCTGGTCAGCCTACTGGCCTGGCGGGCCGGGTTCAAAGGCCAGCGTCTGCTCCTTATTCCGGCCGTCTTCGCCCTGGGCTGGGGCCTGACCCTCCAGAGCCTCCGGCCGCCCGCGGCTCCGGCCCACATCCTTAATTCCTTCACCGAAAACGCGGGGCCGCTCATTCTGGGCGGCCGGGTGCGGGAACTGACCGAGGGCCGAAACGGCCAGAACCTTATTCTGGAGGCCCGGGAAATAATCCGGCCCGGCCCGGACGGGCCGGACGGGGCCGGAGCGGTCCACGGCCTGGTCCGCCTGAGCCTGGGGGACCGGCTCATGGAAGTGGCCCCGGGCGACTATCTGCGGCTGCCGGTCGAGCTGAGGCGCCTTAGGAGTTTTAAAAATCCCGGTCTTTTGGATACGGAACGGCTCTGGGCGGCCCGGGGCGTCCTGGTGAACGGCTTTGTCAAATCGTCCCGCCTGGCGACCTCCTGGCCCGCGCGCCAGGGCCCCTTGGGCTGGTGGCGGCTGGCCGGCCGGGAACTGATAACGCGGCGGGCCCCGGAACCGGCGGCCGGCCTTCTGGCCGCCCAGCTTCTGGGCGACCGGGGCGCGGTGGCGGAAAAAAGCGAGGAAACTTTCCGCCGCCTGGGGCTAAGTCATATCCTTTCCATATCCGGCCTCCACTTGGGGCTCTGGTTCGGCCTGTGCTTTTTTGTATTCCGCCGGGTTTTGCGCCCGGTGCGGTTTTTAAGCGAAAGGGGCTTGGCCGGGCTGGCCGCCGGTCTCATAGCCCTCGTACCGGCCCTGTTTTACGCCGCCCTGGCCGGCCCGGCCGCGCCGGTCCGGCGAGCGGGAGTTATGATCCTGACCCTGACCCTGGCCGGCGCCGCCCGCCGCCGGGCCGACCCCTGGAATATCCTGGCCGGGGCGGCCTGGGTCATTCTGCTGGCCGAGCCCTACCGCCTGTTCACCGCCTCTTTCCAGCTCAGTTTCGCGGCCACGGCGGCCATGCTGGCCGTCTTCATCCCCCGGCCGGGCGCCCGGCCGGCCCCGCCCCCCTCCCCCACTATTTGGAACAGGGTTCTTTCCTTGAAACGCCGGCCAGCCGAATCGGAAAAATTCCGGCGGCCGGATTTCCTGGTAAACACTTTAAAGGCCGCCTTGGCCGGGAGCCTGGGGGCCGCGCCCCTGGCGGTGCGGCACTTCGGCTTCATGCCCCTGGCCGGCATCCCGGCCAACCTGGTTTTCACGCCCGTTCTCTCCTTTCTCGTCCTTATGCCCGGGCTGACGGCCCTGGCCATTCTGCCCGTCCTCCCCGGCCCGGCCGGCTTCCTGATGAGCCTGGCCGGCGGAGTGCTGAACGGGCTTTCGCCACTTATGGAAAAGCTGGCCGAGGCGGCCGGCCCGGGCCTAATTCTGCCGGCGCCTGGTTTTCCGTTCCTGCTTGGCTGGTTCGGGGCGGGCTGGCTCTTCTGCCGGGGCGAAGGGCCGCTCCCGGCGCGGCTCAAGAGGGCCGGGCTCGTCCTGGCCCTGGCCGCGCTGCCGGGCGCCCTGGCCGGGCTCCCCCGGCCGGACGCTCTGCGCCTGACCTTCCTGGACGTGGGGCAGGGCCTGGCCATCCACGCCGCCCTCCCGGACGGCCGGCAAATGCTGGTGGACGGCGGCGGCGGCTACAACTTCGACCCCGGGGAGGCCATCATCCGGCCCTATCTATT
The DNA here is from genome assembly GCA_031286085.1 of Candidatus Adiutrix sp. GTDB lineage: Bacteria > Desulfobacterota > Desulfarculia > Adiutricales > Adiutricaceae > Adiutrix. The sequence goes on from JAITUX010000014.1 coordinate 8,214, forward strand.
ACGCCAGGGCCTGACCCGCCTGGACATAGCCGCCCTGACCCACCCCGACCAGGACCATTTGAAGGGCCTGGTCACGGCGGCCCGGGATTTCAAGCCCCGGGAAATCTGGCGCGCTCCCTGGCCTAAAAACCATTCCCCCTTGACGGAGCGCCTGGCCGAGGTCTCGCCTGACAGTCTCCGGCCGGACTGGCCGGAACTGCGCCGGCCCCGGACCTTCGGGCCGGCCCGCCTGGAACTGCTCTGGCCCGAATTCGACCGCTGGCCTGAAAATGACGGCCGGACCAATGAACTGAGCCTGGTCTGGCGCCTGGCCTGGGGCGAAGCCAGTTTTCTCATAACCGGGGATATCGGGCCGGAAGCGGAAAAGGCCCTGGTGAAACGGCACGGCCCGGCCCTTAAGTCCTCGGTGCTCCAGGCGCCCCATCACGGAGCCCGGACCGGCCTGAGCCCGGAATTCCTGGCCGCGGTCCGGCCCCGCTGGGTGGTCTTCAGCGTCGGACGGCACAACCCCTTCGGCCTGCCGGCCCCGGAGGCCCTGGCCCGGGTCCGGGCGGCCGGGGCTGAAATCTGGCGGACGGACCTCCACGGCGCGGCCGTCTTTGAAGCCCGCCCGGGCCCGGGCGGCGGGGTGAGCCTGGAACTGGAAAGCCGAAAGCCGGCCCCGGAAGACGGCGGCTGACCCGGAAGGCCCAAAAAAACTTGGCCGCCGGCCGGGTTTGTGATATAATTTCAAATTCATGATTGAACCGTAATCCCGCCAGGCCCGGAATATTGAGCGACCGGGGGCCGGCCGGGATGTTTTAAAACCCGAATCTTCGAGGAGGAACATGATGGAGAAACTGATTAAAACGCTGGCCGGCGCCGCCCTGGCCGTCTTGTTGCTGGCCGTTCCGGCCCAGGCCCAAGTGAAAATAGGGGTCTATCTGCCCCTGACCGGTCAAAACGCCTTCGGCGGCCAACTGGAACTGGACGGCGTCAAGCTGGCGAACCAGGAACTGCCGGAAGTGCTGGGCCAGAAGATTGAACTGGCGGTCATGGACAACAAGAGCGACAAGGTCGAATCGGCCAACGCGGTCAAGCGCCTCATCGACCGCGACAAGGCGGTGGCCATAATCGGCACCTACGGCTCCTCCCTGGCCATGGCCGGCGGGGAAGTGGCCGAATCGGCCAAGGTGCCGGTGGTGGGCACCAGCTGCACCAACCCCCTGGTGACCCTGGGCAAGACCTACTATTTCCGGGCCTGCTTCATCGACCCCTACCAGGGGGCCGGCGCGGCCACCTACGCGGTCAAGAACCTCAAGGCCAAAAAGGCGGCCCTGCTCATCGACGTCTCCAACGACTACGCCGTGGGCCTGGGCTCCTTCTTCAAGCGCTCCTTTGAAAAACTCGGGGGCGAGATCGCGGCCGAGCTGAAATACAACTCCGGCGACCAGGACTTCACGGCCCAGCTCACTGAAATAGTCAGCAAGCAGCCCGACGTCCTCTTCATTCCGGCCTATTTCGCCGAGGGCGGCATCATCATGAAGCAGGCCCGGGAACTGGGGGCCAACTTCCGCATCATGGGCGGCGACGCCATGGACAACCCCGAGACGGTCTCCATTGCCGGGGCCGCCGCGGAAGGCTTCGTCCACACCACCTTCCCCTATGACCCGGGCATGACCAACATGAATCCCCAGGCCAAGGCCTTCACCGCGGCCTGGAAAAAGGCCAACCCCTCTAAGGAGACCAACGTCAACGCGGCCCTGGGCTACGCGGCCTACGTCATGATCTACGACGCCATCAAGCGGGCCGGCGAGGCCACGCCCGAGGCCATAACCAAGGCCCTGGCCGAAACCAAGGACCTCGACACCCCCCTGGGCCGCCTCACCCTGGACCAGGACCACAACCCGGCCATGCCCGTGGGCATCATCGAAATCAAAGACGGCAAACGCGTCTATATAGGCGAGATCCAGCCGGAATAACCGCCCGCCGCCCGCCGGAGGCCCTTTTCGGCCTCCGGCGGGCCGGCCGGCCCGGCCTGGCCCATGACCATTGAACTTTTCATCCAGAACCTGTTCAACGCCCTGACCGTCGGTTCCCTCTACGCCCTGATAGCCATCGGCTACTCCATGGTTTACGGGATTCTGCGCTTCATCAACTTCGCCCACGGCGACGTCTTCATGGTGGGCGCCTATCTCATCTTCTTCGGCGTCACCGCCGCCCATATGCCCTGGCCCCTGGCCGCCCTTACGGCCATCGCGGCCGCAAGCGCCCTGGGCATCCTGGTGGACCGCATCGCCTACCGCCCTCTCCGGGAAGCTCCCCGTATCTCGGCCCTCATCAGCGCCATCGGCGTCTCCTTTCTCCTGGAAAACCTGGGTCTGGTCGTCTTCACCGGCCTGCCCCGGCCGGCCGTGCAGCCGGCCTGGATGGTCGATCCCATCCCCATAAGCCTGGGCGCGGCCGGCTCCATCCGTATCCTGCCCCTGTCCTTTCTGGTGCCCCTGGTGACCCTGCTCCTGGTGCTGGGGCTGTTATGGGTGGTCAACCACACCCGCCCGGGCCTGGCCATGCGGGCCATTTCCCGGGACATTGAAACCACCCGCCTCCTGGGCGTCTCCGTGGACCGGATCATCGCCCTAACCTTCGGCCTGGGCTCGGCCCTGGCCGCGGCCGCCGGCATCATGTGGGCCATGCGCTACCCCCAGATACACCCCTTCATGGGCGTCTTCCCGGGCTTCAAGGCCTTCATCGCCGCCGTGGTCGGCGGCATCGGCTCCATACGCGGGGCGGTGCTGGGCGGGCTGCTCCTCGGAACCGTGGAAATAATGGCCGTGGCCTTCAACCCCACCCTCTCCGGCTACCGCGACGCCTTCGCCTTCGTCCTGCTCATTGTCATTCTCCTGTTCAAGCCCACCGGGTTGATGGGCGAAAAAATGGAGGACAAAATCTGATGACCGCCGGGCCGCCAAAGGAAGACCGCCTACGCGACAACCTCTCCACCCTGGCGGTTATCGGTTTGGCCGCTTTCGGCCTCTACCAGGCCCCAGCGCACCTGGACGGCTACCGTCTCCAGATTCTCAACCTGGTGGCCATAAACGCCATCCTGGCCCTGTCCCTTAATTTCATCTACGGCTTTTCCGGCATGTTCTCCCTGGGACACGCCGGCTTCATG
>JAITUX010000021.1 GCA_031286085.1 Candidatus Adiutrix sp.
AGGCCGAAGAATCCGGCCAGGAAATACATTGAGGCGAAACGCCTGGGGGCGACGGCCAGATAGCTTAAGGCCGGCCAATCCAGGCTGTCCAGGACGGGCCGGCCCAAGTTCAGGGCCTCGTGCCCGCCTAGTAGGGCCAGGGGGTGCAGAAGGAGGCCGTAAAAACGGGTGACCAGGGGAAGGGGCGCGGCCCAGTGGGCCAGGTTCACCCCGGCCAAGGCGGCGGCCAGCAAGACCGCGAGCAAGAGGTACTTGGCCTGACTCAGGCGGAGGGGCGGGGCGGCCGGCCGGGGCCGCCGGCCGGCGCAACGGTTCATCAGGCCTGAAGCCGCGTCCAGGGTCGCGCCCAAGGGGCAGAGCCAGCCGCAGAACAGCCGGCCGACGAACAGGGTCAGGCCCAGGAGCAAGAGGGCGGGCCAGAGGACGGCCAGCCCTGCCCGGCCGGCCAGGACCGTAACGGCGGCGGCCAGGGGATCCAGGCGCTGGAAGAGGGGAACCAGGCCCTCCAGGCCGAAGGGCGAAGCGGCCCCCCGCCAGAGCAGCCAGAGGAACAAGGCCAGGCTTAAGGCCTGCGCCCAGCCGCGGAACAGCCGGCCCCGCCTTGGCGCCGGCCGGGAGCTATGGCCGGCCCCGGCGCTCAAGCCGCGATTCGCCTGATGACCAGGTTTTCAATGTCCAGACGGCCCAGGCCGCGCTCCTGGGCCAGTTGCAGATGCTTGACCTGCCTGGGCGCGATCTTCCGGCCATACCATTCATAGGAGGCCACGGCCGTGGCGTCGGCGGCCACCGGGTCCGCGGAAGCGATGACCTCGCCCGGCCGGATAACCAGGCCGGGACCGCCGGGGCCGCCCGTGGTGAGCACGCGGGTGGCGTCGATGACCGCCAGGTGCGGCTTTATGAAACTGTTCAAGTCCACGATCGAGCCTTCCAGGCTGTAACGGGAATGCATGACCTGCCTGGAAAGGATCAGGCCCATCTGGCCTTTGAGGGCCAGGCTCACCCCGGTTGCGCCGTGGCTCTTGGCCACGGGCGCGGCAATGAGCACGTCCGCCTCCAGGACGTCGCGCATGAAGGAGTTGGAGTGCATTTCCGAGGCCGCCGGCAGGTCCGCGTCCTGGTAGAAGGAGGCGTCCATCAAATGGCGGCAAATTCCTTCCTCAACGCTGTCGCAGGCCTCCAGGATGCCTGAATTGCGCAGCGATTTTTCCGCGTCGTGGAGGGAATGGTCCAAGACGCGCACCCGGGCGGCCCCGGCCTCCTTGCACATGATCAAGACTTCGCGCACCACTTCCGGGTGGGTGGTGGTGGCGCTGTCAACGCCTTGGGCAAAGCTCATGTTCGGCTTGATGACCACTTTCTGGCCGGGCTTGACAAAACGGCCCATGCCGCCCAGCAGATTCACGGCCGCGCGCGCGGCCGGGCCCGGCGCGCCCCTGGCCACGGCCACGTCCGGCCTGGCCTCGGCCAAGGCCGGGGCGGCCGGCCGGAGCAGCGGGGCGCAGGCCAAGCCGGCCAGGCCACAAACCTGCAGCTTCAAAAAATCGCGCCGACGCATACGGGGCTCCTTTCAGGCCGTTCACGAACATTTAAGACCGGGACATGAAGTTTTTTTAAAGTATAGGCCAAGGCGGCCCCTTTGTCAAAAGTATGAAATTTAGACTGGCGCAAGGTTTTTTTTTATGGTATATTCCAATCTCCTGCAAACAATTTTAAGGTCCGGATCTCTCCGGCCTCCTAATCCTTAACGCAAGGGAGCGCGAACCATGAGAGAGCAAGTTGAAGCGGTGCTGGCCAAACTGCGCCCCACCCTCAAAGCCGATGGCGGCGACATTGAACTGATTGACGTTAAAGACGGTGTGGTCCAGGTCAGCCTCACCGGCGCCTGTCACGGTTGCCCCATGAGCGAAATGACTTTGAAGCACGGGGTGGAAAAGGCCCTGAAGGAATCCCTGCCGGAAATCAAGGCCGTGGTGCCGGTCAACAAGCACGGCGCCGCCGGCTGCTGAAATTACGGCATCTTGAACACCCGCCGCCGGGTCGGACGACCCGGCGGTTTTTTTCGCCCGGATTTCATAACAATTTGTATAGGAGCCCTTCACGGCGCGCCCGGTCTTGTAAAAAAAACATTCCTGGTATATGATGGAAATTTGAGGATATTTCAGTAAAAATGGAGACTGTGGGCTATCAGAGTTACGCCGGCGACCCGGGCCGGCTGCAGCCGGAAGACGGCCGGACCGTGGTGCTGGGGGGCGTGACCCTGCCGGTTCTGGCCCACCTTCTGGTCAGGCTGATCAACGACCGGCCCCAGACCATTTTCGTGGCCCTGCCCACCGCGGCCATGGCCGAAGACCTGGCCGGCGACGCGGGTTTCTTCTGGCCCGAAGGCCGTGACCGCATCCACCTCTTCCCGGCCTTCGAGGCCAAGCCCTTTATGCCCCAGGCCGCCGCGCCGGACACGGCCCTGGAGCGCCAGTGGGTTCTGGCCAAGCTGGCCGAGGACGACGGCCCCCGGCTGGTGGCGGCCCCGGCCCCGGCCCTGCTCCGGCTGACGCCCGGCCCGGCCGAGACCCTGGCCGCCCGCCGGCTGCTTCAGGCCGGCACGGAGACGGATTTGGAGGAACTTAAGACCTTCCTTATCCGTCACGGTTACGCCGCCGTGGGGCAGGTGGAATCGCCGGGCGATTTCGCGGCCCGCGGCGATATAGTTGACGTGTTCCCGGCCGGCCGGAATCTCCCGGTGCGGGTGGAATTCTTCGGCGACCTGGTTGAATCCCTGCGGACTTTCCAGGTGGAGGACCAGAAATCAGTGGCCAGCCTGCCCTCCCTCCTGCTCACCCCGGCCCGGGAATTCCCCTTTGACGCCGAGGGCGGCGCCGCCGCGGCCCGGGCCCTGGAGAGCCTGGCCCGGGCCGAGGGCTGGCACAGCCTCTTGTGGGCCCCCCTGGCCGAGGCCTTCCGGACCGGAACGCCCTTCAGCGGCCTGGATTCCTGGGCCCCCCTGTTCACGGAACTGGCCCCTTTGCGCGCCGGGCTGGCTCGCGCCCGCGTGCTCATCCACGAACCCGAGGACTTCCTTAAATCGGCCGAAGCGGCCTGGCTGGGCCTGGTCAACCATTATGAGCGGCTGCGGCTGGAAGAGCGCCCCCACCTGGATATCAGGCGCGGCTGGCGGCCGCCGACGGAAACCCTGGCCGACCTCTCCCGAGGGGGGGGCTGGCGGGCCCGGGCCCTGGATCTGCCGGAAAAGGAGCACCGAGGAACGCGCTATTTCCATATCCAGGTGGAAACCAACGCCAATCTCAAGGCCGCGCCCAAGGCCGGCGCGGCCGGAACCGGCGTGGCCGGAACCGGCGGCTTCCTGGCCCCCCTGGCCGCCCGCCTGCGTAGCCTCCTCCACCGGGGCTTCGAGACCCACCTGGTGGCCCGCGGCGCGGAACAGGCTCGGCGTCTGGCCGAAATGCTGGCCGACTACGACCTGGCGGCCCTCCGCGGGCCGGGCCGGACTTCGGCCGGCCGCCTGTCCCTGGAAGTGGGCCAGCTTTCCGGCGGCTTCGCCCTGGCCGGCGAACAAGTGGCCTTCATCGTCGAGGATGAGGTCTTCGGCGTCCGCCAGCGGACGCGCCGGCGCCTGACCGCGGCCGAGGGAGGCCTTAAATTCTCCAGCCTCAAGAGCCTTGCGCCCGGCGATTACGTGGTCCACAACGTCCACGGCATAGGGCAGTATCAGGGCCTGGTCACCCTCCAGCTCTCCTACGGCCAGAAAGGCGAATTCCTGCACTTGGTTTACAAGGGCGGGGACAAGCTCTACGTGCCGGTGGAACTCTTCAAGTCGGTGGGCAAATATGTGGGCGCCGAAACCCGCCCGCCCCTTTTGGACCGCCTGGGCGGCCTCACCTGGGGCCGGCTTAAGGCCAAGGTCAAGGAGAACATCCGCCTGATGGCCGAGGAACTGCTCCGGCTCTACGCCGCCCGCCAGATAAGCCCAGGCCACGCCTACGAGGCCCGGGACGGTTTCTTCATGGAATTCGAGGCCGCCTTTGAATACGACGAGACCCCGGACCAGAGGCGGGCCATAGACGAGGTCCTGGCCGACCTGGCCGCGCCCAAGCCCATGGACCGGCTCATCTGCGGCGACGTGGGCTACGGCAAGACCGAGGTGGCCCTGCGGGCCGTCTTCAAAGTCATTTCCGAAAAGAAGCAGGCGGCCGTCCTGGTGCCGACCACCATCCTGGCCGAACAGCACGAGCGCACCTTCTCGGCCCGCCTGGGGCCCTGGGGCGTCCGGACCGCGGCCCTGTCGCGCTTCAAGAAGCCGGCTGAAATCAAGGCCCTCCTTAAGGAAACGGCCGAAGGCCGGGTGGACGTCCTCATCGGCACCCACCGTCTTTTGCAGAAGGACGTGAAATTCCAGGACCTGGGCCTGGTGGTCATCGACGAGGAGCATCGTTTCGGCGTGGCCGACAAGGAGAAGCTGAAAAAGCTCCGCACCAGGGTGGACGTCATGGCCATGAGCGCCACCCCCATTCCCCGCAGCCTGTCCATGTCCCTGGCCGGCATACGCGACCTGAGCACCATCGCCACTCCGCCCCAGGATAGGCAGGCCGTCAAGACCATCCTCCTGAAATACGAGGACGAAACCGTCTGCGAGGCCATAGACCGGGAACTGGCCCGGGGCGGCCAGGTTTTCCTGGTTCACAACCGGGTGAGGGACATACAGCTCTGGGCCGACCGCCTCCGGCGGCTCATGCCCCTGGTGCGCTTCGGCATCGGCCACGGCCAGATGAAGGAAGCCGAATTGGAAACTGTGCTGACCAAATTCCTGAACCGGGAGCTGGACGTCTGGATCACCACGGCCATAGTGGAGTCCGGCCTGGATTTTCCGGCCGCCGGCACCATCATCATAGACCAGGCCGACCGCTTCGGCCTGGCCCAGCTCTATCAACTGCGCGGCCGGGTCGGCCGGGGCAACCAGGAAGCCTTCGCCTACCTCCTGGTGGACGACCCCGATACCCTGACCGCCGACGCCCGCAAGCGCCTCAAGGCCCTCCTGGACCACAGCGACCTGGGCAGCGGCTATCAAATAGCCAGGCATGACCTGGAGATCCGGGGCAGCGGCAACATTTTAGGCGCGGCCCAGTCAGGCCAGGCCCAGTTGGTGGGTTATGAAATGTATGCCCAGCTCATGGAGGAGACCATCCGGGAGCTTAAAGGCCAGCCGGCCGAAGAGGCCCCGGAACCGGAAGTGGCCCTGGGCCTGCCGGCCTATCTGCCCTCAAGCTACGTGCCCGACACCTCCGCCCGCCTGGTTCTCTACCGCCGGCTGGCCGAGGCCGGCGCCTTTGAGGAGATCGAGGCCTTGAAGGCCGAAATGCGCGACCGCTTCGGCCCGCCGCCGGAAGAGGCCGAAAACCTGGCGGCCCTGATGGAGACCAAAATCCTGCTCCGGCGGGCCGGGGCGGCCCGCCTGGAGACCGGCCCCGGAGGCCTGACCCTGACCTTCGGCCCCGGCGGGCCCGCCTCTTACGACCAGGTCTTGGCCCTGGTCACGGATAAGAAACGCCGGGTCCGCCTGTCGCCCTCCGGCAAGCTCTTCATCGGCGACGTGACTCTGCGGAGCGGGACAGACCTGGGCCTGGTCCGCTCCTTCCTGGCTTCCCTGGTTCCGGCCGCCTCAGCCGGGGCCGAGGGCGGCCCGGCCGGGAGGTGAAATAATGCGCTGCGTCTTATGGCCCGGCCTCCGGCTGGCGGCCCTGGCCGCCCTGGCCCTACTCGCAACCGGAGCCTGCCGGGAAGTCCAGGAAGCCGTCTGGCCGGCGGACACGGCCGCCCTGGTCGAAGGCCGGCCCATAACCATGGCCGAACTGAAGCAGGTTCTGGGCTGGGGGTACTACGGCCAATTGGACCGGGAAGGAGCCTCCGCCGACGAGGCGAAGGCCGTGCCCGGCCTGGTGCTGGATAAATTGATCGAGGAGCGGCTGATTCTGGCCGAAGCCCCGCGCCGTAAAATTTCCCTGGAAACGGCGGAGCGGGAAGCCCGCCTCGCCGAGGCGAAGGAAGCCTGGTCCGGGCGAGACCTGCATTCGGACCAGGCCGAAGCCCTGCGCCGAAATTTGCGCCGGCAAATTATCCTGCATAAAATCACCGACCGGATCATGGCCGACGAGCGGCGTTTCTCGGATGTGGACTGGCGGGCCTTCTGGCGGGCCTGGCCGAAAAAGAAGCCCACCCGCTACCTGGTGCGGGTCCTCTTTATGTCGCCTCTGCCGGAAGCTCCGGTTCTGCCGGAACCCGTCCCGACGGACTTGGAGCGGTTGGCCCAGAAGTTCAAGCTGGAAGGCTATCCGGCCGTCCTGTCCGAGGCCGTCTGGCTCCAGAGCGACCTTTTGGACAGCGGCCTGATAAAGGCCCTGGAAACCGCCTGGGCCGGCCGGCGGCTCAGCCCGCCCCTGCGCCAGGAAAGCAGTTGGGCCATTTACGAGGTGCTGCGCCTGGACAGGAAAACCGCGGCGGTGGCCGAACTCAAGGCCGCGCGGGCCGCCTATGAACTCAAGGCCGGCGAAGAGGCCTTCCGCGAATGGCTGACGGCCCGCCGGGCCGCCGCCGACATCAGGATCAATCCCAACCTGACCCAAACCCTGGAGTGATTTCCATGCGCGCTTTATGCCTGGCAATTATTCTGGCGGCCCTGGCGGCCGCCCCGGCCCTGGCGGCCGACTCCGACGGCATCGCGGCCGTGGTCAACGGCGAGGTGATAACCAGAAAACAACTGGAGAACCGGGTGGATGCCCTGGTCCGCCACGGCCGGCTGCCGGCCGGGCTAGGCCGCGGCGACTTGAAGGAGAAGGTGCTGGAGGATCTCATCGACCAGGAACTCATCAACCAGGCGGCCAAGGCCAAGGGCGTCTTCATCACCGAAGGCGACGTCAACGAAGCCCTGGAGAGGATCAAGCGGCAGAACAACCTCACCGAGGCCCAGTTCCGGGCCTCGGTGGCCCAGAGCGGGGTCAGCCTGGAAGCCTTCCGCGAGGACGTTCGCCTGGAACTCCTGCGCGGCCGGGTCATGGGCTCCGGCAAGCTGCTTAACCGCATCGTGATCACGGACAAGGAAGTGCGGGCCTACCTCAACGGCGAGGGCCCCCGCCTGGAAACCCGAAGCGGCCGGGGCCTGCGCATGATAGTTCTGCCCCTGGACCCCAAGAAGCCGGAGGCCTCCCTGGCCGAGGCGCAACGCATCAGGCAAGAGATTGAAAACGGCCTGAGCTTCGCCGAAGCCGCCGGCAAATATTCCCGAGGCCCGGGCCATGACCAGGGCGGGGACCCGGGCGATGCGGTCAGCCTGGACCAGTTGCCTCCCCAGCTCAGGGAAATCCTGGCCGCCTTGCCTCCGGGCCGGCCCACTGAACCCATCAACGCCGGCAAGGCCATAGTGCTCATGACCCTGGCCGGGGAAGAGCCGGTCCCGGCCGCCGGGGCGGACGGCCAGTTCAGCCTTGAAGCCCAGGAAAACGCCCGCCGTCTGTTGGAACGCCAAAAAATGCAGCAGAATTTCAACAACTGGCTGGAAGACTTAAGGCGTAAAGCGGTCATCAAAAGGCCGGCGGCCTGAAAGCCCTGGAACCGCCTCCAAACCACAAAAAAGAAACCGAGACTTAGGCGGAGTCTCGGTTTCACAACAAGGAGAATTTTCGGAGCTTCAGCTATGGCCTTGGGCATGACCATTGCCCTAAAATGTAGCAAAATTAATGCCAAAATCCAAAAAAATTCAATCTGCTTTTAATGTATTGTAATTTTTGATTAATTTTTTAAGACCCCAGGGCCGTCAAAGGTTTC
>JAITUX010000195.1 GCA_031286085.1 Candidatus Adiutrix sp.
ATCAAGGGATAACCGACGGTGCGTTCAACGGTCATGCGCGGGTCCAGGGCGGACTGGGGGTCCTGGAACACGGCCTGGATCTTGGCCAGCAAGGGATCGTCGGCCCGGCCGGGCAGCCCGAGGTCGCGGCCCTTGAAGAGAATGCGGCCCTCGTCCGGCTCCAGGAGCCGGAGGACAAGGTTGCCCAGGGTGGTCTTGCCGCAGCCCGATTCCCCCACCAGGCCCAGGGTCTCGCCGGCGGACACGGTAAGGCTCACCCGAGCCACGGCCGTAAGTCTGCGGCGGTGAAAGAGGCCGCCGGAGAGGTCGAAAGCCTTGGACACGGCTTCCATGACCAGGAGCGGGCTGGAAGACTGTAAATTATCGGTCATGGCCGTTGAAGCAGGCGACCCAATGTTCGCCTTGGGCGGTAAGGGCCGGGACTTCCCGGGCGCAGCGGTCAAGGCGCTGGCCGCAGCGGGGATGGAAGCGGCAGCCGGGCGGCGGGTCGGCCGGGTTGGGCACCTGGCCGGGAATGGCCAGGAGTTCGGCCCGGGGGGCGCTTAAGATGGGTATGGCCTCCAAAAGCCCCCGGGTGTAGGGGTGGGCCGGCCGGCCGAAAAGGCTCTCCGCCGGGGCCAGTTCCACCAGGCGGCCGGAATACATCACGGCCACCCGGTCGCAGAGTTGGGCCACCACACCCAAATCATGGGAGATGAACAGGGTCGAGACGCCCCGAGCCCGGGTGAGGTCGTTCAGGAGGGCCAGCACCTGGCTCTGGACCGTGACGTCCAGGGCCGTGGTCGGCTCGTCGGCGATGAGGAGTTTCGGCCCGCAGGAAAGGGCCGTGGCGATCATGACCCGCTGCCGCTGGCCGCCGGAAAGCTGGTGGGGATACTTGTCCAGCACGGTCTCGGGGTCGGGCAGCTTGACCGAGGCCAGAAAATCGCGGCAGACCTTCCGCGCCTTGGCCCGGCCCGCCCCGGTGTGCAGGCGCACCACCTCCGTCATCTGCCGGCCCACGGTGAAGACCGGGTTGAGGGAGGTCATGGGCTCCTGGAAAATCATGGAAATCTCCCCGCCCCGCACGGCCCGGAGGCGCTGGGGGCCGGCGGCCATGAGGTTTTCAAGGTTTTCGCCGAAAAAAATCTCGCCGGTCAGCCGGGCCGGAGGCGCGGGTAGAAGCCGCAATATGGAGCGGGCCAGCACGGACTTGCCGCAGCCGGATTCCCCCACCAGGCCCAGGATTTCGCCCCGCCTCAGGGTGAGGTCCAGGTTTTCCACCACCCGGCCGGGAGGGCCGTGGGACTGGAAGGCCACCGAAAGGCCGCGGATGGACAAAATGGGCGGCGCGGTCATAGGCGGCCCCCCCGAAGGCGCGGGTCGAAGACGTCCCGGAGGGCGTCCCCGAGAATGTTGTAGCCCACCACGGTCAGGACTATGAAGAGGCCCGGGAAAGTGGGATACCACCACTGGTCCAGGAGAAACTTCCGGCCGACGCTGATTATGGCCCCCCACTCCGGGGTCGGGGGCTGGGCCCCGAGGCCGATGAAACTTAAGGAGGCGGCCACCAGGATGGTCTCGCCCACGGTCAGGGTGGCCAGGACCATGATGGTGGCCAGGCAGTTGGGGATGACGTGGCGGGTGATTATCCAGGGCGCGCTGAAGCCCGAAACCCTGGCGGCCTTGATGAAGAGCCGTTCCCGGATGTTCAGGGCCTCTCCTCGGGCCAGGCGGGCGAACTTGGGCACTTGGGTGAAGGCCACGGCCAGGATGGCGTTTTTGAGGCTGGGGCCCAGGGCCGCGGCCAGGGCCATGGCCAGCACCAGCGAGGGGAAGGAAAGGATAACGTCCATGACCCGCATCACGACGTTGTCGAAGCGCCCGCCGAGATAGCCGGCCGAGGCCCCGGCCAGGGTGCCCAGCCCCCCGGCCAGGATGATGACCACCAGGCCGATGACCAGGGAGACCCGGGCGCCGAAGACGACCCGGCTCAACAGGTCGCGCCCCATTTCGTCCGTGCCGAACCAGTGGGCCAGGGAGGGGGCCTGAAGCCGCGCGGCCAGGTTCAAGGCGTTGGGGTCGTAGGGCGCCAGCCAGGGGGCCAGCACGGCCATCAGGGCCATGAAAAGCACTATGCCGCCCCCGGCCACCGCGGAGGGGTTGCGCAAAAGAAGCCACAGGGCCGAGCCCGGAACCGGCCAGGCCTTTCGGCCGTCAATACCTGATTTGCGGATTGACCAGGGCATAGAATACGTCCACCAGGAGGTTCAACAGAACGTAAGCCAGGGAGGAGACCAGGGCCACGGCCATGATGGCCGGGTAGTCGAGGTAGTTGGCGGAATCCACCACGTATTTCCCCATGCCGGGCCAGTTGAAGATGGTTTCGGTGAGAATGGCGCCGCCCAACAGTTCCCCGAAGGAAAGGCCCACTATGGTGATGGTGGGTATAAGGGAATTTTTGAAGGCGTGGAGGCCCACCACCCGCCATTCCGGCAGGCCGTTGGCGCGGGCCGTGACAATGTAGTCCTGTTCCAGGGAGTCTATGAGGCTGGAGCGGACGATGCGGGTGATGATGGCCAGATAGACGTAGGAGAGGCAGAAGGCCGGGAGGAGAATGTGCCTGGCCGCATCCCGGAAGAGGCCCAGGTCGCCGTCCAGAAGGGCGTCCACGAGATACAGGCCCGTAACCGCGGAGGGGGCGGCGAACTGGACGCTTATCCGCCCGCTGCCGGGGAGAATATCCAGGTGGCGGTAGAAGAGGAGCAGGAGCATGAGGCCCAGCCAGAAGACCGGCGTGGAGACCCCGATGACCGAAAAGAGCCTGGTCAGGTGGTCGGCCAGCCGGTTGCGCCTGACCGCGGCCAGAACGCCCAGGGGAAGCCCCAGGAGCAGGCAGAAGAGCATGGAGGCCAGGGTCAGTTCCAGGGTGGCCGGGAAAAACACCTTGAGGTCCTGGAGCACCGGCCGGCGATTGCGGATGGATTCCCCCAAGTAGCCCCGGCTGATATCCGAAAGGTAGCGGAAATACTGCTTGTACAGGGGCTGGTCCAGGCCGTGGGTCCGGCGGATGGTTTCCAGTGTCTCGGCGCTGGCCCGGGGCCCGGCTATCATGATGGCCGGGTCGCCGGCGATGGCGTGGGAAATGAGGAACATGCAGAGGGTCACGCCGATGACCACCGGAATCATGGCCGCCAGCCGGCGGAAAACGAATTCCATCAGGGACATGCGGAGCCTCAAGGGGAATGGGAGTAAACATGAACAGGCGATTAAAAGGCCGGCCGAACCGGGCCTTTTAATCGCCTTGGGGCTATGCCGTTCCCGTCACCTTTTTCGCATGGTCGCGAAGTTGTACATGGATTCCAGGAGGGGGTTGAAGACGAAGCCCTCCACTTCCTTGCGCATGGGCACGATGGCTTTCAACTGGTAGAGGTAGATATAGGGGGCCTCTTCGATGACGGTGTCCTGCACCTCGGTATAAAGTTTCAGCCGCTCGTCGGCGTCGCCCGCTTCGGCCGCGCGGCGGAGCTTTTGGTCCACCTCGGGGTTGGAGTAGTAGGACCGGTTGCCGGGCATGCCGCCGTATTGGGAATCGAACCAGAGGTTGGCGAACATATAGGGATCACCGAAATCGGGGCTCCAGGCGCCCAGGCAGAGTTCGTAATTCTTGTTGGCCACCCGGTCGCGCAGGGCGGGGTTGGCCATCATTTCCAGCTTGAGGTCCACGCCGATTTCGGCGAAATTGCTCTGGAGCAGGGTGGCGATCTGTTCCCAGGTGGCCCGGCGCTCGGAATATATGAGGGTCAGGGTCAGGCCGTTCCCGTAGCCGGCCTCCTTGAGAAGCTCCTTGGCCTTGGCCACGTCCCGCTTGTATTGAAAAGCCTTGGGGTTGTGGCCCCACATGCCGCTGGGGACGGGTCCGCGCATCTGCGCGCCGTAGCCTTGAAGCACATGGTCTATGAGGCCCCGGTAATCCACGGCGTAGGAGAGGGCCTGGCGGACGCGCTTATCGTTAAGGGGAGCCCGGGTGTTGTTCAGATAGACGTATTCCACGAACTGGCCGTCATAACGGCCGATGCGGACAGCCGGGTTTTTTTCCAACTGGGGCAGCTGGTCCACCAGGATGGATTCGGTGATGTCGATGTCGCCCTTTTCCAGGGCCAGGCGGCGGTCGGAGGGCTCCCGCATGATGCGGATGATAATCTGTTTCAGGGCCGGGGCCGGGCCCCAATAGCCGGGACGGGCTTCAAGAACCAGCCGCTCGCCCAGGAGCCATTCCTTCAGCCGGTAAGGGCCGGAACCGTCCATGTTCTGGGCCAGCCAGCCCTGGGCGAGATCGTCGCCCTTGGCCTTTTTGGCCGTCTTGGGGTTCACTATGGAACCGCCGTTGGTGGCCAAGACCTGCAGGAAGGGGGCGAAGGGGTGCTTGAGATTGAAACGGACGGTCAGGGGGTCGATCACGGTCACCGAGTCGAGGCTGTCGAAGTTGCCGGCCGGCCCCATCTTGATGGCCATCATGCGGTCGATGGAATACTTGACGGCGTCGGCGTCCAGGGGCGTCTGGTCGGAGAAGGTGATGCCGGGCTTAAGCTTGAAGGTCCAGGTCAGGCCGTCCTGGGAAGCGAACCAGGATTCGGCGGCCATGGGCTCGACCGCGGTGGTGCCCAGGCCGTTCACCACTTTATACTGGACCAGCCGGTCATATACCGGAAAAATTTCGCGCATATCGAAGTTGTCGATGGTGACCGCCGGGTCCAAGGTGCTGGGGTCGGAGGATACGCCCACCACCAGCACGTCCTTGGGGGTTGCCGCCCAAGCCGCCCCGGCGGCGAAAACCGCGCCCAGGGCCAGGAGAACCGCGCCGACGAAGCGCCGTTTCAGAGTTTTCATGTTTCCTCCTTGTGAGCCGCTAAAAAGGGGCTTTAATAAACTTGTCTGGCGGGAATTTGTTTATGATAGCATGAACGGCGCCCCAGCACAATTCAGAAGCCGGCCGGCACGTTCAAGCGCGTCAGGCCCGGATGATTTTGAGGTGAAAGCGGCGTTCCCGGGGGCCGTCGAACTCGCAGAAATACACCC
>JAITUX010000097.1 GCA_031286085.1 Candidatus Adiutrix sp.
CGTAGGGGTTGATGGCCTTAAGGGGGGCCTCCTCGGAGACGGGGACGGATTCCGGGCTGCCATATACCGTGGCCGACGAACTGAAAATTATGTCCTTTACGCCGTGTTTCAGCATCGCCTCGACCAGGTTCAAGGTGCCGCCGACATTGTTGCGCCAATAAAGGAGAGGCTTTTCACAGGATTCGCCGACGGATTTCAGCCCCGCGAAATGAATCACCGCATCGAATTTGTTGGCCTTGAACAGTTTTTCGAGGGCCGCGGAATCCAAAAGGTCCGCCTCTTGGAAGGCCATTCCCCGGCCGGCGGCTTGTTCGATGCGCCCGATGGCCTCCTTTGAGGAATTGCAGAGGTTGTCCAGCGCGACAACGCCATGCCCGGCCCTCAGAAGTTCCACGCAGGTGTGGCTGCCAATGTATCCGGCCCCGCCGGTGACTAGTATGTTCATATGACACTTCACAGGTGTTTTAACGGCCGTCAAATAATGGATTCCAGCCCTTTCCGGTCCAGAAGATTAAGGAGCTTCAAGGCGGTGCCGGAAGGTTTTTTGGCGCCTCTTTCCCATTTTTGAATGGAATTGGTGCTGGCGTTGATTACAGAGGCCAGCACGGCTTGACTTATGTTCAGGCGTTCCCGCAAGGACCTTATTTCATCCGGCGAATACTTCGGAACAACTTCAAGGCAAAGATCGTCAAAGCGGCGCATGGTGGCCTTGCTCACCAGGCCGATGCCGTATAAATCGGACATGGCCTCGTGGACTGAAGCGAAAGCCTCGTTTTTGGGTTGCTTGTTCATAGCATTTCCTCCAACAAGCCGCTTAGCGCGGCGGCCTTGATATCTTCCTCGGTCAAGTCTGAAAATATGCGGCCAAGCTCCAGGAAGGCGTTTTCTTCACCCGGCCCGATGTTCTCCTGGTCTTTTTTTAGATAGCAATGTAAGAATATGTATCTGTCTTCCCGCGGGCGGATCACTACGACAATATGGCCGCCTCCTCTTTGGCCCCGCTCGGGCGGAGCCACTCGCTGCTTGAACACGTTGCCCCCAAGGTCGGCATGTATAAGGCCTTGGCTGATTTCCTCCGCGGTCTTTTTCAACATGGCTTCCGTGATACCCACTTTGGCGGCGATACGGGCAAATGAGCGGGTTTTATATAGGTTCATGAGAATAATATAGGACTTAGTCCCATAAATGTCAAGCCCAAAGCAGCCGGCCGCCTTAGGGTTCGTTGGCGCTTTAAGCGGCGCGGCCTGCCGCCGTCCGAAAGAAAGACCGCTTTAGCCCAAGGCTGGACTTGGTCCTGGCAAGGCGAAACAGCCAGGCCCCTTGCGGCGGACTCACGCTCACGCCTGCTGAATCTTGACCAAGAGGTCTCCTTTGGTGCCGTCCGGCTTGGCCAGGCCGTGGGTCGGGATCTTGAAGACGGCTCCTGGCTTGGCCCCGGGCGGGACGGTCAGACGCAGGGGGGTGCCGGTCAGGGATTGGACCAGGGGGCGGCAGCCATTGGCCAGGTCTTCGGTTTTGAGGGTCAGGCGGGTGACCAGGTCCCAGCCTTGGCGGCTGTAGTCGGGGTCCGGGCTCACAGACAGGTTGATTATCAGGTTGCCGGAGCCCTGGCCGGGCGGGCCGGCCTGCCCCCGGCCCCGCAGCACGATTTTCTGGCCCTGTTCAGAGCCGGCCGGAACAAGCACCGTGGCCTTGGTCACCCCGGCCGGCGTGTTGTAGGCCACGACCTTTTCAGTGCCCAAGGCGGCTTCTCTGAAGGTGAGCTGGAGGTTGACGACTATATCCGGGGGACGGTAATCGCCGGGGCCGGTTTTTTGGCCGAAGTCGGCGAAATAATCATTGAGGTATTCGTTGTTCTCCCGCTCGGGGGCGGGGGCCTGGTTTTCGCTAAAGATGCGGCCGAGGCGGACGGCGGTTTCCTCTTGGCCGAAAAGATTGAAAAAATCGTTCGGTTCAAAGCCTTTGAAAATGTCTTCCCGGCTGTATTCGGTCTTGAATTTGGCCGGGCCCAGGTTGTCGTATTGGCGGCGTTTGGCGGGGTTGCTCAAGACGGCGTAGGCCTCGGCGATGACCTTGAAGCGTTCTTCGGCCGCCCGGGAGCCGGGATTGCGGTCCGGATGCCAATGTATGGCCAGGCGGCGGTAGGCTTTTTTGATTTCTTCGGCTGAAGCCTGGCGTCCCACCCCCAGGATCAAGTAATAGTCAAACGCGGCCATCGGCGTTTTCCGCCTCGTGCCGGGCTTGTGCGCCCAGGGCTTCCAGGTGGTCGGCCAAGGCCCGGTATCCAGGCTGGCCCAAAATGGTCAGGCCGGCTTCGTCCGGCGCCAGGCTTGAAACCTCCAGGTGGGCCACGCGGACCAGCCGGCCGGCCAGGCTGGTCCGCGTCCGTACGCCTCCCAAACGATCCAGGCTGACCGTCTCCGCCGGGCCCCGGCCCCACCAGGCCCGGGCTTCGATTTTTTCCTCCGAAAGGGTGTATTTCAAGCTCAAACGGTGTAAAATCAGCCCCAGGCAGAAAAAGCTCAGGCCTAGCCACATGAGGGGGGAGCCCTGAGGCTCCCGGCCGTAAACCAGGACGGCCGGCCCCAGGGCCAAGCCGAAAAACAGGAACCACAGGGAGCGGAGGGCCGGCCTGAAAGTTTGGGGGCTATTTTTCATAGGAGGACATTTAAAATGTTCTCGAAAGATTAAGCCGGCCCCGGCCGCGACAGACCCGGCCGGCATCGGTCGCCGCTCCCCATAATAGCAAGTCGCGGGGATATTTTCAAACAGGAGGGTGTGATGTTCCGTAATAATGCCTGCTTAACGGTCTTGGCCCTGGCCGCCGGCCTCTTGGGCGGGCTGGCCGGCTCCCACCTTAAGGCCGTACCGGCCCGGGCCGATAATCAGGCCCTCCTGAGCGCCGGAGAGATGCGCCTGGTTGACGACAGCGGCCGGACCAGACTGCTGCTGACCCTGGTGCGGGGCAAACCCCGCCTGTTCATGCTGGACGCGGCCGGCGAATACCGGCTGGAAATAGGTCTGGGCGAGGCCGGGGAGCCTCACATCTGGCTGCGGGACAAGGAGGGGGCGGCCAAAATCCAGGCGGCCTTGAACGCCCAGGGCCGGCCGGCTTTCCGCTTGGCTGACCAGAAGGGGCGGGAGAGGGCCGCCCTGGGCTTGAGCGCCAGCGGCCATCCCACCATGATTTTCCGCGACGACCAGGGCCGTGACCGTCTGGCCCTGTGGCGCGACCAGAAGGAAAGCGGCCTGGCCCTGGCCGCCGGCCAAGGGCGGCCTCTGGCCACTTTAAGCGCCGGCGAAGACAATTCCCCCCGCCTGACCTTTTTTGACGGCCAGGGGCGGGCCTACCGGGTCATGGACTAGGTCTCGAACCATGCTCTCCCGGCCCTCACCCCGGCTTCATTGGACGGGTGAAACCGCCCCGGGAACGGTCTGGCCCTCGGCGCCCGGGCCCGGCCAGGCCTGGGGGCTCTTTGCGCCGGCCCATCCTTTCGACCGGGGGGAATTTGAATTGGCTCTGGCCCGGCTTAAGGCCTGGGGCCTTAAGGTTTGCCATTCGCCCAAAATTTTTCGCCGGGCCCGCCATCTGGCCGGCTCCGACGAGCACCGCCTGGAAGTCATGGCCGAGCTTATGGCCGACCCGGAGGTGGGCGGCCTGTGGGCGGTTCGGGGCGGTTCGGGCTGCCAGCGACTTCTGCCACGCCTGGCTTCATGCTGGCCCCTCTGGCCACCCAAACCAATCCTGGGCTTTTCCGACCTCACGGCCCTCCACCTGGCCCGGCTAAAGGCCGCCGGGGTAATCGGCTGGCACGGCCCCATGGCGGCGTCTCTGGGGCGGCCGGGGCGCCCGGCTGGCGCCAGTCTGGCCGACCTCAAGGCTGTCCTCTTGGCCCCGGTCCGGGCCGGCGGCTGGGAGTTTTCCCCCCGGGATGTGCTTAAGCCCGGGCGGGTTCATGGGCCCCTCCTGGGCGGCAACCTATGCCTTCTGATTCATCTCCTGGACAGCCCTTGGCTGCCTGATGCGGCCGGGGCCATTTTACTGGTCGAGGAGGTGGACGAAGCCCCCTACCGGCTGGACCGCCTTTTGACCTCCCTTAGGCAGAGCCGCCTGTGGGGGGCCTTGGGCGGTTTGGTCTTCGGCCGTTTCACCCGTTGCGGGTCCCCGGCCGAGGTCAAAGGCCTGCTCCGGGAGACGGCGGAAGCCTTTCCCGGCCCGGTGCTCATGAATGCCTCCTTCGGCCACATCCGCCTTAACCGGGTATTCCCCATCGGGGCCTTGGCCGAGCTTTCAGCTTGAGGCCGGCCCCGGGCGCGCCTCTTGACAGCCTGGCCGGGGCCGTTAATAATAGGCCAGCCAGAAATCCCGGCCCGGATGGTGGAACTGGTAGACACAAGGGACTTAAAATCCCTCGGCGTTCGCGCCATGCCGGTTCGATTCCGGCTCCGGGCACCAATGATACTCAAAGGGTTCCGTGAAAACGGGGCCTTTTCTTTTTGACCTTTTGAAAGCCGGAAGGTCGATTTTATACTATCTATATACTACTTTTGCCGATTATACAGAGTGGCGCGTTATGATTAAAAATGGTGGCTGGAAGGTCAGCCTTGGGCTACTGCGGCCTTTGGCTGGCCCGGACCAGAGAGGTCAGAATTATACCCACCTGGCCCCGGAGACCCAAAGGGCGGCGGCTATGGAGTTGGAAAGCATCATGGAAAAATATTGAAATCACGGCAGATGGCGGTGAATAGAGGTTGAAATTAGGACCTGAGTTTCAGCTAACAGCGTCTTTTAGGGCTTTGGCCGGCCGGAAGCGGACGGCTTTATGAGCTTTGATGGCCACGGGTTCGCCTGTGCGGGGGTTGCGGGCGGCGCGTTTGGCGCGTTTAACCACTTTAAAGGAACCTAAACCTTATAAGGTGAAGTGGCCTTCCTTTTTCAAGGTCTTGGTTGTTTGGGCCAGAAAGGATTCCAGAACCTGTTTGGCTTAAACTTTCGTGAGTCCGGTCTCTTGGGCCAGTTTTTCCACCAGTTCGTTTTTGGTCATGCTGCTTCTTATTAAGGTTAGCGTCGCAATATTATATTGAAAACCGCCTCCAGCTTCAAGCCATGACCACACTCCATTGTTGCCAAATTGCTCTCGCCACCAGATAAGATAGCCAAACTGGACAGCAAGATTTGCTTCTAACATCCAGGAATCATGGCACTTGAGTTCCCTCCGGCCTTGTGGTATAGGTGGCTTAAGGTACTAGTAATACCTCCTTGCGGTCACACGCCCGGTCAGCCGTGTATTTTTTTG
>JAITUX010000141.1 GCA_031286085.1 Candidatus Adiutrix sp.
CGTGCTCTTCACCCAAGGGTGCAACTTCACCTGCCCCTATTGCCATAACCCGCAACTGGTGCGTCTTTTCGGGGAACCTTTGGCCGAAGAAGACGCGCTGGCTTTTCTGAGACGCCGCCGCCGCTACCTGGGCGGCGTGGTCATTTCCGGCGGCGAACCGACCCTCCAGCCCGATCTGCCTGAATTCTGCAAAAAAATCCAGGGTCTGGGCTATGCCGTCAAACTGGATACCAACGGCTCGGCCCCCAAGTTGCTGAGCGACCTTATTGAACGCCGGCTCATCAACTACCTGGCCTTGGATATCAAAGCCGACCCTCGGGCCTATCCGCCGGAGATCGCCCCTAAGGATCCGGGCGAGGCCATTATGGAGACCATCACCCTGTTGAAACGCGGCGCCCTGCCTCATGAATACCGGGTTACCGCCGCCGCCCCCTTCATCAGCCGCCATTCCTTGGAGAGCATCGCCCGGGCCGCCGCCGGAAATGCGCCCCTATTTCTCCAGCCCTGCCGAACCACGACTAACCTTGATCCGGATTTCATGAGCCGCCATCCACCGCCCGGCCTGGAAGAACTGAGACAATGGGCGGTTCCGGCCGCCGCCTACCTTCCAATCCATCTACGGGCCTGACCAAAGGAGAACCGGTTATGACCAAATCTGAAGTTTATTTCACCGATATGCGTTGCCGGGTCGGCGACAGCCTTCTGGCCAAGCTGGATAGGCTCATCATTCGGGCCGGCCTGGAAAAAATCAATTTCCAGAATAAGTTCGTGGCCCTGAAAATACATTTCGGCGAGCCGGGCAACCTGGCCTTTCTGCGGCCCAATTTCGCCAAGACCGTGGCCGACCGGGTCAAAGCCCTGGGCGGGCGGCCCTTCCTCACCGACAGCAACACCCTTTATGCGGGACGGCGGAAAAACGCCCTGGATCACCTGGAAGCGGCCTGGGAAAATGGATTTTCGCCCCTGTCCACTGGCTGCCAGGTTATCATCGCCGACGGGCTCAGAGGTCTTGACGAGGTGGAAGTGCCTCTGCCCGAGGGCCTGACCCTCAAAAGCGCCAAAATAGGAAGGGCGGTGATGGACGCGGATATCGTCATCTCCCTTAATCATTTCAAGGGTCACGAGATGACCGGCTTCGGCGGGGCCATAAAGAACCTGGGCATGGGCAGCGGCAGCCTGACCGGCAAGATGGCCATGCACGAAGACGGCCAGCCTTCGGTGAGCCAGAAACTGTGCGTGGGCTGCCGGATTTGTGCCAAATTCTGCGCCAGGGAAGCCATCCGTTTTGATAAAAACGAGAAAGCGGTCATCAACCAGCGCCTCTGCGTGGGGTGCGGCCGCTGTCTGGGCGTCTGCAACCAGAACGCCATCCATAACCACTGGAGCACCGCCGGGCCCGAACTCAACCGTAAAATGGCCGAATACGCCTTGGCTGTGGTTTCCGGCCGCCCCCATTTTCACGTTAACGTCGTCAACCAGGTTTCCCCAAACTGCGACTGCCATAATGAAAACGACGTGCCCGTGGTGCCGGATATCGGCCTGTTCGCCGGTTTTGATCCGGTGGCCCTGGATGCGGCTTCCATCAAGGCGGTGAACGAGGCTCCGGCCATGGCCGGCAGCGCGGCCGACCGGCCGGGCGGCCAGGCGGGCGATCACTTCACCGTGGTCCACCCGACCACCGACTGGCGGGGCCAGTTGGAATACGCTGAAAAAATCGGCTTGGGCCGCCGCGCCTACGAACTGATAACCGTGACTTGACGAGGACGGAGGTTACATTTGACAAAGGCCGGCGCCTGGCATATAATACTGCCAAATCACGTTGCCAGAATGGCCGCCATGTTCAGATTGTCCCCGAAACGCCGCCTTTCCGCCGAACTCTACGGCTTCCGCCGTTGGTGGCGTTCCGCCTTGGTCCGCGGTTCCCGGGGGAATTGACTTCATAATCGGCCAAATTTCCTTAAAAAGACCGCGGGTGAACGCCTGGCGGTCTTTTTTATGGCTTGTGAACTTCTAAGGCCAAGGAGCGGTGATGAAAATAGAGTTAAAACAAGAATCCCGGTGGCTGGATAGTGATCTGGAGACGGTCATCGGTCTCTTCATGGAGCGCCTGGGGGGCGGGGACGGACTTCTCTTGGAAAGTGTGGCCGTGGACGGCCGCTGGGGCCGCTATAGCCTGGCCGCCGGCGATTTTCTGCTGGCGGCCTCGGCCAAGGCGGGACGCCTGGAACTTAAAGTTTTCGATGAACGCCTGAAGAGCCTGACCGGCCTGTCCGGCCGGCCGTTTTTTGAAGGCCTGGCCGAACTGACCGCCGCCCTGAATCTGGCGCCGGCCGAGGATACGGTCTCCGGTCCGCCCATCACCCGGGCTCTCTACGGCTGGCTGGGCCCCGGCACGGCCGGCTTGGGCGGCCCCGCGGACGCTGACGAAGAGGGCGTTTTTGTCCTGCCTGGCACGGTCTATCTTTTTGACCACCCTTACAACCAACTGCTCCAATTATCCCTCCTGCCTGGAACCGCCGCCGGCCCGCCCCCGCTCGGGCCCAGGCCGAACGGGGTCGGACCGCTCAAGGCCTCCTGGGACAAAGGCGGCTATCTGGCCGCCGCTTCAACCATCATGGATAAGATCCGCCTAGGACAGGTCCGGGAAGTTTCCCTGGCCGCCAGGTTTTCATCTGATTTCAACGGCGACCTTTTCAGCGCCTATCGCCGCCTTCGCCGCTTAAGTCCCTCGGCTTACATGGTCTTTTTGCGCTTAGGCGATTTCAGCCTGGCCGTTTCCTCCCCGGAATCCATGATCACCTGCGAACGGAACAAGCTCTCGCTCAGCCCCATGGCCGGTTCCCGGACCCAAGGCCGGGGCTTGGCCGAAGACAACCTGTTTGAAGACGAACTCCTCTCCGACTCCCGGGAACTGACCCGCCACCTGACCCTTTTGAATCAGGGCCGGGAGGAATTGTTACAAGTGGCCGCCCCGGGCTCAATCCAAGTGGAACGCTTCATGGAAAGGGAGCGTTTCGAAAATTTAAGGCGCCTGACTTCCCGTTTGGCCGCCACGGTGGCTGACGGGCGTAGCGGAGTGGATGTGCTTAAAACGCTGTTCCCGGCCGGCGCCGTCATCGGCGCCCCCAAGGCCGAAGCCCTTAGGCTGATCGGCGAATTGGAACCCGAACCCCGCGGCCCCTATGGCGGGGCCGTGGGCTGGCTGGGGCTGGATCAGTCCGAGGTCAATCTGGATTTCGGCCTCACCACCCAAGGCTGCTGGGCGCGGGGCGGCCGGGCCTTTTGGGCGGTCGGCGGCCCTCTGACCGAGGAGACCGATCCGGAAAACGTCTGGCGTGAAATCGCCTTCCGGGCCGAGGCGGCCAGGAACCTTCTGGAACCGGAGACCGTTGTCCGCCTCGCCCCGGCCGCGGTGCCGACGGCCACGCCCCGCCCTCTCGCCGCGGCTGTCCCGGCCGATACCCCGGAAATGGCTCCGCGCCTGCCGGTGCTGATGGAAAATCTGGCCGCTCATGTGAATTTGAGCCGGGCCGAAGCCGCCCACCTGTTCGCCCGGCTCATGGACGGCGAATTGAGCCAGGCCCAGGCCGGGGCTCTCTTGATGGGCCTTAAAGCCAAGGGGGAAACTCCGGAGGAACTGGCCGAGGCGGCCCAGGCCGTCCTCGACCGGGCCGTGTCCCTGCCGCCCATACCGGGACCTTTTCTCGACATTGTCGGCACCGGCGGCGACAACCGCTATACCTTCAACTGTTCCACGGCCGCCGCGCTGACCATGGCCGGCCTGGGCTATAAAGTGGTCAAGCACGGCAACCGTTCCATCTCTTCCAAGAGCGGCAGCGCCGACGTTCTGGAACGCCTGGGCGAAGATTTGAACCGGCCGCCGGAGGAGGTTCCGGGGCTCCTGGCCCGGCGGAATTTCGTTTTTCTCTTCGCCCCGTCCTATCATCCTTCTTTCCGGCACATCATGCCGGTGCGTAAGGAATTGGGCATCCGCACCCTTTTCAATATCCTGGGCCCCCTGGTCAACCCGGCCCGGCCTGATTACAGCTTTCTGGGCGCGCCCAACCGGGCCATTCTGCCTCTCATGGCCGGAGCCCAGCGTCTCTTGGGCACCAAGTTCACCGCCTTGGTCTGCGGGGCCGGCGATTACGATGAACTGACCGCCTTGGGCCCGGCGGCGGTGATTCTGGTGGAAGGGGACAAAATAACCGAGACGACCATAGACCCCGCCCGCCACGGCTTCACGCCCTGCGACCCTCGAGCCCTGACCATCAGCGGCCCCGCCGAAGGTGAAAAAGTTTTGCGCGAGCTTCTGGCCGGCCGGGGGCCGGCCCCCATGCGGGACATGCTTATTTTGAACGTGGCCCTGGCCATCTATGTCGTCCGGGTGGCGGAAAGTTTCGACCGCTGCCTGAACGAAGCCCGCCGGGCGGTGGAGAGCGGAGCAGGCGGCCGGGTCCTGCCCTCCGCCTGAAGCAGCCTGAGACGATTACCTCCGCAAGGCTGATATTTTTCAGGACAAGCCGTGTTTGAATACTTCAAAAGAGCTAAAACCCTGGAAATCAGGGCACTGGAACGGTTGTCCGCGGCCGGGCGGCTGCCGGCCCCCCATACGGGCCCCCGGCCTGATTTCTCCGGCCGCCTGCGCCGTCGGTCCGCCGGCCAGGGTTTGGCCGTCATCGCCGAATATAAAAGAGCCTCGCCCAGCCAGGGGAACCTGGATCTGGCCCTCAGCCCGGAGCGGGCGGTCCAGGCCTTTGTCCAGGGCGGGGCCGCGGCCATGTCCATTCTGACGGAAAAAAGCCGCTTCCGGGGCCGCCGCGGTTT
>JAITUX010000218.1 GCA_031286085.1 Candidatus Adiutrix sp.
TATTGGGGGCTACCAAGTCAACGATTATTTTAAGTTCAGGGCAAATGTCAACTACCTGCCTTACAGTCGCTCAGACACTATCAGCGACGTCGACTATAAGGTTGACCTTGATTTTTTCACCCTTGGTGGCCTTGCTGACGTTCATCCCTTTGGCGGCGGTTTTCGGTTATCGGCCGGGCTTTACTATGCTAATCTTGATCTTAGTGCCAAAGGTAAAATGGCGGATGAAAAGACTTACACCATCGGCGATAATACATATACCGGAGCAGAATTAGGAACTTGGAAAGGTTCGATTAAGTACGAAAAAATCGCTCCCTTCCTTGGTCTAGGGTATGGAACCGGCGCCGGTAATGACCCGGGCTTAAGTTTCAGCTTCGACCTGGGGGCCATGTACATGGGCAGTCCAAAAGTAAGTCTGCATCCGTCAGAAGAAGCGTATGCGGCGGCGAGCGACAGAGGATATGATTTAGCGGCGGACGTGGCGAAAGAAGAGCAAGAGGTCAAGGACAAGATTAAAGACTATAAGTGGTACCCTGTGCTGTCTTTTGGAGCCGTCTATCGTTTTTAACTTCACTAACTATCACATAAAAGAGAGAGGCAAGACATACCGAGCCTCTCTCTTTTTTTAAAGGCGCATAAACGGAATAGGATATTCGCTCATGCCTATGATATATAAGCAGTTTAGTGGGGCCGGGATGAATCGCTTGACGAATCTAAAAGTTATTGCTATCCTGGTTTTAATGCTTCTGGCCTCTCTTTAGGCCCCCTCTTTCTGAACTTTCCCAAAATTTTAGCCTGACCTAAATCTCGGCAAGTTATTGCCTGACGGCAATATCCGTAATTTCGATTTCAATCCAAAGATTAACTCTTGAGGTGTTTATGTCAATTCCAATCCTTAACCCTGGTGATGTTATAAACTTTCGGTTTTATAAGAATTTCCAAAAGTATGTTACAGGAAAGCCTTATAAATCATACGATTATACTTATGTTTGAAGTGGCTACACCGGATGAAATTTTTTAAACCACCGGCCATAAAACCAGCATAGCTTTCCGGCGTTATATGCAAGTTAAGGGAGCTAAGATTAAGGAGATTGGGTTCTGGCGGGGCTATTAGTTGATAAAACTAATCAGGCTTCTGACAATGGATTTTGACACTTCCGAAAACCATAATCCTGAGTATTTACAATAAGTTATATGGCGGAGAGAGAGGGATTCGAACCCTCGGTGGAACTTTACATCCCACACTCGCTTAGCAGGCGAGCACCTTCGGCCTCTCGGTCATCTCTCCGCTTGGCCAGCCTGTTTTAAAGCCAAATTTTTTATATCACAGGTAAGGCCCCAAATAAACCTTTTTTTGGCCAGGCCGCCTTCACTACTCCGGCCGGGACATGAGGACGGCGCGCTTGATGTTTTCCACCAGCTTGACCTGTGAAGGCAGCTTAAGTTCGCTGTTTATCTTCTTCAAGGCGTGGATGACGGTGGAGTGGTCGCGCCCGCCGAAGGCCGCGCCGATTTCCGTGGTGGTCAGGCGGGTCAGTTCCCGGGCCAGGAACATGGCCACCCGCCGCGGCCAGGCGGCCTGGCGCAGGCGGGAATGCCCCGTCAAATCGGAAACCTTAAGGCCAAAGGCGGTGGCCACCCCGGCCAGGATGTCGTCCAGGCCCACAGCCGCGGCCTGTTCAGCGGCACTCTCAACCGGTCCCAGGCGGACCAAGGCCTCGGCCGGACTCAAAGCCGCCCGGCTGACGATAAAATGAAGGGTCTCCACCAGCCCTAACAGCCGGCGGGGCTCCCCGGCCGCCCGACGGACCAGGGCGGCCAGAACGTCAGGAGGCCAGGCCGGCCCCAGTTCCCCGGCCCGGCGCTCGGCCAAAGCCAGCATCAGCTCATACTCCGGCCCGCTCAGTGACAGCACCAAACCGCCGCCCAGCCGGGAACGCAGCTGCTCAGACAGGCCTTCGAGGCGAACCGGCGGAGCCGGCGCGCTTAAAACCAAGCCGGGCCGACCGGCCGGAACGGCGTCAAAAACCTGGATGAGGCGCTGCTGCAAATCCGGCCGCGCCGCCAGAAAATGCACGTCATCCACGATGACCAAGGCCTCCGCCGCCCAATACTGCGGCCAGACCGCCTCGGCCCCGACTCCAAGACTCAATACGGGCCGGCCCCCGGTTTCGGCCAGCCGCCGGGCCAGGGCGGTTAAAAGGTGGGTTTTGCCCCAAGGGCCGGGCGCGGTCAGGAAGAGGCTCCGGCTCCTCCCGGCCCGGCCTTCAACCAAATCAATCAAGGCCAGACGGGCCAGGCGGTTGCTTTCGCCCTCCAGAAAATTTTCAAAGGTCATGGCCGGCGCCGCGTCTTCCGCCTCCTGGTTCATCAGCCGGTCCATTTTTCAGCCCCGCAGAAGGACATAGCTGGCCCCCAGGCCGCCGTCCACGGGCCGGGCCGTGGTGAAGGCCAGTATGTATTTAGCGGCCGGGCCGTGGAGGAGCAGGTTTTCCAGGTTGTGCTTGATAACCGGCACGCCGTCGGGCGAACCTAAGCCTCGGCCATGGATGAGGAGCACTGAACGCCGGCCCTTGGCCACGGAATCCAGAATGAAACGAGTCACGGCCGCCTCGGATTGCGTGAGGGTCAAGCCGTGAAGGTCCAGGTGGTCCTGAAAAGGTATGCGGCCGGCCCTAAGCTGCTCCATGAGGGTGGAGGGCAACCCCCGGGTCTGGCCTTCCACAAATTCGGCGGTATGGGTCAAGTCGAATTCGGCCCGGCCGCTGACCAAATCGGCCAGACTGCGCAGGGCTTCAATATCCTCATCAGGCATCTGGGGAGTCGGCCAGGCCCGGGGGGAAGGGGCCTCTTTAAGGCGCCGGGAGGCGGCCTTGGAGTATAAAGGGACAACGTCGGCCATTTCAGCCCGGAAAAGGGCTTCGTCCCCGGCGGTAGGCGGCGGCGGAGCCGGCTTGACCGGCGCCGGCGGCCCCGGTTCCGCGGCCGAAGGCTTCAGGTTCTTCTTCAAGTCGGCCAAGCCGACGAAAGCCGGGTTGAAAGCCGGGGGAACCGGGGACGACTGAGCGGGGGCGCCCTGGCGGCCGCCCTTTTTTTTCATGGCCGGCCTCCAGGGTCCCGGCTCGGGGCCGGGCCATCAACCAAGGTTAAGGGGCTGGTTTCCCCCGCCAGCCGGCCGACAAGTTCTTCCGGCCCCAGACCCTGGCCGAAAAGCCGGCCGGGGAAAGCCTCTGCCAGCACCGGCCCCGGTTCCCGCTCGTAGCCGGCCAGAACGACCAACTGGACTTCGGCCTGGGTCAGAACCTCGACCAGGCGTCGTTCAAAGCCGTCGCGGTTGGCATGATAAGGCGACCGGGGAACGAAAACCCCATAGAACCCCGCTGTCCGGGCCAGGGTCAGGGCCGCGCTGTGCCGGTCGGCGATGACTATCTGAATGGAAGCCGACAGGCGCCCCGTCCGCACGGCCTCTATGACCGCGGCCAATTCCAGGCCTTCGTTGGAACACAGCAAACCCAGGTTCAGGGGCATGTCCGGCTCTCCCGCGTAATCCGGCGAGGCTGATTCCCATGTTAAACAGCCTGAATTAAGGCCTGTATGCATATGAAACCGCAGCCGCCCGGTCGGAAGACACTTTACCACTAATTCCGGGCTGCAGTCAAAACGCCCCCAGGCCCTGGCCCGGCGGCCCGGCGCATGATGACCAGGGTTCCGAAGTCGAAGCTCAAGCCGGCGGAGGTTCCGACCAATTCGTTGCCGAGGCCCCGGGACCGGCCGGCCGAAAGGGTCTCCCGGTTCAAAGGGTAGAGGCAGCCTGAAAGGCATATCCCCCGGACGTCTCCCCCCCAGGGCAGGAGGGAGAACAAATCGCCCGGGGCGCCCTCAATGGTCAAGGCCGCCGGGCCCCGGACGACGAACATGGTCCAGGGGCCGTGACGAAAGCGGATTTTAAGGGCGGCCAAATCCGGGCGGGCGGGCAGAAAGAGATTGCCGAAGGTCATGTCCCAGCGTCCGCCCAGGGCCCCCAGCACCTCGATATTTTGAAAACCCCGTCCCCGGACCAGGTCCAGGGCCAGCTCGAAATCTATCTCGTCCTTGGCCGCGGGATGGCGGATTATCTCCGCCCCCGCCGCCGCCAAGGCCGCGAGAGGCTCATCGCCCAGCGAATCGAAATCGCCCACCAGGACCTGGACCTGCCAGCCCAAGTCCAGCGGGTGCCGCCCGCCGCCGGCCGCCCCGACCACCAGGTCGGCCGGGCCGGGCCG
>JAITUX010000228.1 GCA_031286085.1 Candidatus Adiutrix sp.
CCGAGATCAAGAATAGCGGGGTCGGGACGGTTTTCCCCCAGTATGTCAAGCAGTCGGTGGATTGGATCCGCCCGTTTGACGAATATCCGGAAAGACCCGATGATACCAAGGGCAAAAGGAAAACCAACTTTTTGGACGACAAGCTGCGTAAAATTTACGGCACCTTGACCCAAAAGTACAAGCAGGGCCTGGCGGATGATTTGTATGCCTTGGCGCATTTGATTGATAAGGCGGTCTCAGTGAAGAGATGACGCTTCATTGTGACGTTATTCTTCGAAATAGTTCTCAAACGGCTTCCAGTCCACCAAAGCTTCTATCCGGGCTAATTGGTTTGAAAGTTTTGGCAAGATACGGTTGACAAAAAACCTTCAAAAAATTACACTAGGCTATATGAAAGACGTACAAATCACCCTCAAGGCGCATAAGCATCTCGCCAAGTTGAATAAACAGGACATGGCTTTCATATATGAGGCGCTTGAAGCTTTGAAAGATTGGCCGAACGTCAGCGGAGTAAAAAACCTGACCAACAGGCCGGGTTATCGCCTCCGCATCGGGCAATATCGGGCCTTGTTTGAGATCACGGGAGATGCGGTCATAGTTACGGAGATAAAAAGGCGCAATGAACACACCTATTAAGCACCAAATCATTGAGAGCGATGGGCGGCCCTTGTTTGTTCTCGTGCCGTATGGAGAATACCTGGCCTCTTTCAAGCCGGAAGTGACCGAACTAACCGCCATACCTCTGGCGGTGTCCAAAGCCGCCAACCTGGGAGGTAAAAGCCTGGTTCGCGCCTGGCGCGAGTATAAAGGGTTTTCCCAGGCGGATATGGCGGAACGCCTAGGCATCAGCCGTCCGGCCTATGCCCAGTTGGAAGCCAAAGGTGCAAATCTCCGAACGACCACAGTTCATCGTCTGGCCGCCGCCCTGGAAGTGACCTGGGAGCAACTTTGCGAGGAGTAACAACAGGTCAACCATCCAGAGCCGGCTCGGCCGGCGGATTGTTTCAAGGCGGCGGCTGACATGACCGAGGCGGACCTTTATCCGGCCGTATTTTTGGACCGCGACGGAACCCTGAACCGGGACAAGGGCTATGTCCATCTCTGGGCGGATTGGGAATGGCTGCCGGGCGCGCCGGAAGCCCTGGCCCGGCTGAAAGGGGCCGGCTACAAGCTGGTGGTGGTCTCCAATCAGGCCGGGGTGGCCAAGGGCTATTACAGTGAAGAGGCGGTGCTGGAACTGCACCGGCGGGTCAACCTGGATTTGGCCGGCCGGGGCCTGCCCGGCCTGGACGCCTTCCACCACTGCCCCCACCACCCCGATTACGGCGGCCCCTGCTCCTGCCGCAAGCCCGCGCCGAGACTCATAAGGCTGGCGGCGGCCGAGCAGGGCCTGGATATGGCCCGTTCCTTCATGGTCGGCGACAAACTGAGCGACGCGGCCGCCGGGTTGGCGGCCGGCTGCCGCCCGATTCTGGTGCTGACCGGACACGGCCGGGCCGAGGCGGCCGCCGCGCCCCCGGATATTCCGGTCGCCGAGGATTTGGCTGGCGCGGCCAGGCTGATATTGAATGTAAACGCGAACTTTCCAAGCTAAAAGCCTGAAAGCCCGGGGAAGACTTGGTTTTTGACAAATCAGGCCCGATTGTGCTATAATAAAAAATTCCAGCCGGAAATGTGAAGACCGGCCATCCTCGCCCCGCCCGAAAGCGGGGCCGTAAGTCCATGAGGAGGCGACATGCACCCCCGAAGGTATGAAACCCTTATCCTACTGGCCCCCAACCAGGACTCCCTGGAGACCTTCAAAAACAAGGTCGAGGGCCTCTTGGCCGCCGGCGGCGGCCAGATAGTCCGCTTCGAGGACTGGGGCCGGCGGCGGCTGGCCTACCCGGTACAAAAGGAGACCTACGGCCATTACCTGCTCTACGACTACCAGGGCGGCCCGGCCCTGGCCGCGGAGCTGGAACGGAACCTGAAGATCGACGAAAAGGTCTTCAAATACCTCACCTTGGTCCTGGCCAAGAAATTCACCGCGGAAGATTTGGCCGCGGCCCAGGAAAAACTCCTGGCCGAGGCCGCCCGCCGCGAATCGGAAAAGGCCCGCCGGGAAGAAGCCGGCAGCGACGACGGCGGCGAGGATGAGGCCGAAACCGAAGCCGAAGCCGCCGACGATGAAGAGTAGAGTAAGGAGCGCCGCCATGAACGACAACGCCGAAGACAAGAACCCGCGCCGCCCCCGGGGCAAGAAGAGGCTTTTCCACCGCCGCAAGGTGTGCCGCTTCTGCGTCGACCACATAAACGACATCGACTACAAGGATTTGAAGACCCTGCGCAACTTCGTCACCGAGCGGGGCAAGATAGTCCCCCGCCGCATCAGCGGCAACTGCGCCAAGCACCAGCGCCTGCTGACCCAGACCATCATGCGGGCCCGCCTCATGGCCCTTTTGCCCTACACGGCCATGACGCCGTCCAGCGGCGGCGCGAACTGAAAGGGGGGCCCGGAACATGAAGGTGATCCTGGTCAAAGACGTCGATAATTTCGGGCTGGCCGGGCAGGTGCTGAACGTGGCCCCGGGCCACGCCCGCAACCATCTTCTGCCCGCCGGCGCGGCCCTGCCGGCCACCGAGGCCAACTTAAAGCTCCTGGCCAGGAAGCGGGCCGAATATGAAACCCGGGCCAAGGCCGAAAAGGACCAGGCCCTGGATATCAAGGGCCGCCTGGCCGAGGTGCGCCTGGTTTTCCACCGCAAGGCCGGCGAAAAAGGCAAGCTCTACGGGGCGGTGACGGCCATGGACCTGGGCGCGGCCCTCAAGGAGCAGGGCTTCGATATGGAACGCCGGCGCCTGCGCCTGGGCGAGCCCTTCAAGGCCCTGGGCGATTACGAGGTGCCGGTGCGCCTGCATCCCGAGGTGACCGCTTCGTTCAAGGTCTCCGTGCTGCCGGAAAACGAGGCGGAGACTCAAGCAAATTAAACTGTCAAACGGGAGTTCCATGGCCCGCGACATATTGGGGGAGACGGCCCCTTCCAGCCTGGAAGCCGAGGAAGCCCTCCTGGGGGCCATACTCCTGGACCCCGAGACGGCCCTGCCCAACGCCCTGGAAACCGGCCTGCGGCCGGACGACTTTTTCCAGGAGGCCCACGCCGAGATTTTCCGGGCCTGCCTGAAACTGGATTCCGAACGCCAGCCCGTGGACCAGGTGACCACGGCCGACGCCTTGAAGAGCCGCGGCACCCTGGAAAAATGCGGGGGGCCGGCCTACCTGGCCCGGCTCTACGACGGCATAGGCTTGGCCGCCAGTGCGGGCCGCTACGCCCGCATCATCATCGACCGGGCCATTTTACGCCGGCTCATCTCCCTGTCCGGGGTCATCGCCCAGCGAAGCCAGGGCTCCCCCCCGGAGGTGGAAGACCTCCTGGACTGGGCCGAATCGGAAATCCTGAAAGTCCGGAGCGAGCGCCGGGCCGACAGCTTCATCAACGCGGCCGAGAAAATCGAGCAGGAGATATTTCCGGCCATCCTGGACTGGAAGGACAAGCGCCGGGACGGCCTGGCCCTCCCGGGCCTGCCTTCCGGCTACGACGCCCTGGACAAGCTGACCGGGGGTCTCCAGCGCTCGGACCTCATCATCCTGGCCGCCCGGCCGGGCCTGGGCAAGACCTCCCTGGCCCTGAACCTGGCCTTGAACGCGGCCATCCCCAGCCAGAGACAGACCTACCGCCAGCTTCCGCCCGCCACCGTGGCCATTTTCAGCCTGGAGATGGACCATAAACAACTCCTGCTCCGCCTCGTCTGCCAGGTGGGGCGCCTGGATCTCAAGAATCTGCGCACGGGCTGGACCGCCGACGACGACATCCTCCCCCTGACCGAGGCCGTCACCCGCCTCGGGCAGGCCCGCATCTACATAGACGATACCCCGGCCCTCCGGGTGCTGGAATTAAGGGCCAAGGCCCGCCGCCTCAAAAGCCAGCTCCAGAGCCAGGGCCTGGATTTGGACCTGGTGGTGGTGGATTACCTGCAGCTCATGCGCGGCAACGAGCGCCGGAGCTTGGACAGCCGCGAACAGGAAATAAGCGAGATCAGCCGGTCCCTGAAATCCCTGGCCAAGGAACTCCACCTGCCCGTCCTGGCCCTCTCCCAGCTCAACCGGGACATGGAAAAACGCTCCGGCAAGGACAAGAAACCCCGGCTCTCGGACCTCCGGGAGTCCGGGGCCATCGAGCAGGACGCCGACCTCATCGCCTTCATCCACTGCCCGGAACGCGGCGACAGCGACGACCACGAACAGGGGCAGGACCGCCAGGCCGAACTCCTCATCAGCAAGCACCGCAACGGCCCCACCGGCGAGGTGCCGCTCTACTTCAAAGCCTCCAGCGCCACCTTCCTGCCCGGACAATTCCCCCAGGGCTGAACCCTGGACCCAGAGGGGTCGCCGGCCAAGCTGCCGCCCGCGGGCCCAACGCCGCTTACGGGGCCGGCCGCCCAAGCCGGAAGGCCGCTTAAAAGGAATAAAAATCCTGGTTGCGGTTGAGTATCCGGGCGCCCTGGTCCGTCACCAGGGCCAACTGCTCCAGCCGCACGCCCCCGCGTCCGGGCAGGTAGATGCCCGGCTCCACGGTGACTATGTGTCCCGGCCGGAGTTCATCCCGGCTGCGGGGGGAGAGGCGGGGGGCTTCATGAATGAAGAGGCCCACGCCATGCCCCAGGCTGTGGCCGAAATACGGCCCGTAGCCCCGGGCGGCGATGAATTCGCGGGCCGCCCTGTCCACTTCCGCCGCCGGCCGGCCGGGGGCCAGGAGGGCCAGGGCCCGGTCCTGGGCCTCCTTGACAATGGCGTAGATCTCCCGCTGCCATTTCTTGGGCCGGCCGGTTATCTTGGTGCGGGTGATGTCGGCGCAGTAGCCCTTGAACCTGGCCCCGCAATCCACTATGACCGTCTCCCCGGGCCGGATTTTTTTCCGGCCCGGCTCGGCGTGGGGCTTGGCGGCGTTGGGGCCCGAGGCCACGATGGTCTCGAAGGCCGGGCCCTCGGCCCCCAGGCGGCGGAATTCGTTTTCCAGGAAAAAGGCCGCCTCCCGCTCGGTGAGGCCCGGCTCCAGGATTTCCCAGAGGGCCGAAACCGCGGCCTCGGTTATGGCCAGGGCCTTTCGCACCAGCCCCAGCTCGGCCGGCGATTTTTCAGCCCGGGGGCTGCCCGCCTCGAAGGGCGCGGGGGCCAGGCGCAAATCCGGCCGGGCCTTTTTTATTTCATCCCGCAGGGCCAGGCTAAGGTAGGCCGGTTCCAGGCTCAGGGTCCCGGCCTTTTTAAGGGCGGGCAGGGCGGCCAGGCCCCGGGCCAGCCCGCCTTGGCAGGTGACGATTTGGAAGAGGGGGGCCTGGGTCCGGGCCGCCTCGGTGTAGCGCGAGTCGGTCAGGAGATATTGGCCCCGGGCCGTGATCAAAAGGGCGCCGCTGGATTCACCGGGCGTGTCGCCGGCCTCGAAGCCGGAATAATAGCGCCGGTTGGCCGGCGAAGTCAAAAGGAGGGCCGGGACGTTCCGGCCGCGCATCAGGGCCCGCAGGGCCTTGAGGCGGTCAGGCACGGGATTCATGGCTTGATTAATCCTTCCGCGTGAAATAAAATTGGCAATTGAAATTATAACAGGACCGCCCGGCCCGTCAAGCCGGGGCGGCCTCGCGGAGCCCTGATGCGCCTGACCACGAACCGAATAATCATCAACCTGCCCTATACCTCGGCCGCCGTGCCCCCGCCGGTGGCCCGCCGGCTCGGCCTTAGCCCGGAAGAATGGCAATTGGAACACTGGCGGCTCATCGACCCCCATTTGGGCGAGCTGGTCCGCGAGGCGGCCTGTTACGAGCGGCGGGATGTGAAGACGGACCGCCCGGTCGTCGTCTATCCCCTGAGCCCCCTGGTGGCCGACCCCTGGGGCCTGTGGGCGGCCGAACTGGCCGAGGAGGCGCCAGCCGCCCCGCCGAAGCCCGCCGTCATCTCCCGCACCACCGCCGGCCGGGCCCTGCCGCCCTGGTCGGAAAAGGACGCGGAACTCATCCTGAACCGTTCGGTGGCCCCCTTTCACCGGGAAATCACCGAGGCGGCCCGGCGGCTCCTGGCCGAGACCCCCCTGGTCCTGGTGCTCACCCTGCGTTCCTTCGGCTCCATGCCCCTGCCCTTTGAAAAATGCCGCAAGTATCCCCGGCCCCAGGCCGCCATAGGCTCCCGGCCCGGCCTGACCCCCACGGGCCTGGCCGAGTTGGCCGGGGGGGTCTTGAAATCCTGCCGCTGGTGGCCGGAACTGGACTGGCCCCAGGCCGAAGGCGCCTGCCTGCCGCCGGAATTGGCCGAAAGCCCCCGGGTGCGGGCCTTGGGCCTCTCCCTCTGCCGGGGCCTCTATTTCGACGAGCGCACCGGACGCCGCAAAAGTTCGGCCCAAAGCGTGGTCCGGGTGCTGAGAACCCTGTTCAACCTCTTGGACCAGGAAATGGCCCGGGTGGCCCAGGTGCGCCTGGATAGGGCCCTGGCGCCCAAGAAGAAGGCGCGCCCCTCGCCGGTTATCAAGGCCTCGCAAATCCAGAGCCGGACCTAAATGATCATCCTGACCATAGACACCGACTGGGCCCCGGCCTGGGCCACCCTGGCCGTGCTGGACCGGGTCCGGGCCTTGGGACTCAAGGTCACGGTCTTTTTTTCCCGGCCCAACCCGGCCCCCCCCTGGCCCCTTTTGGAAATCGGCGCCCACCCCGATCTCTCCCGCCGCCACGTCCCCGCCGACGGCGACGACCCCCTGGCCATGGCCACCCCGGAACACGACCAGGGCGTCCTTGAGGCCGAGGCCGGAATCCTGGCCGCCTACCGGGGGGCCCTGCCCGAGGCCTATGCCGTGCGGACCCACCGTTTCTACTGGCACTCCGATTTGTCCCGGGTCATGTCCCGGGCCGGCTTCCTTCACGACAGCTCCATGATCCTGCCCTACCAGCCCGGGCTCACGGGCTTCAAGGTGGGCCGCCTGACCCGCTGGCCGGTCTGGGGCAGCGACCAACTCCACCTCACCCGCCGCTACCCCCTGGATAGACTGGAACTGCCCGGCTTGGATAGGCCCGGCCTTAAGATATACTGCTTCCATGTGGCCTACCTCTACCTGAACGCCAGAAGCCTGGCCGATTTCGACATGATCAAGACCCGCCTGGGCGAGGACGAGAAACCGGCCGTCCGGCCCGGCCCCGGGGTCTGGGACTTCTTCGAGAGGCTGGCGGAAAGGGCCGGCCGGGAGACCGGCGGCCTCTGGCTCAAAGACATTCCCGCTGAATTCGTATGGCGAGGGCATAATGAAAATAGTGGCCCCGGAATTTGAAATCCTGACCCCGCTGGATACGCCGGCCCTCCTGGCCCGCCTGGAAAGGGCCGGCCGCACCTGCTACCGCTCGGAAGGCCGCGCGGGGCCGGGCTCGGCCGGCCCCTTCGTCCGGTCCATCATTCGCCGCGGCCACCATTCGGTCATCGAGCATGAAAGCCTGTCCCTGCGCCTGGTCTGCGACCGGGGCGTGAGCCACGAACTGGTCCGCCACCGCCTGGCCTCCTTCAGCCAGGAGAGCACCCGCTACGTCAACTACGGCCAGGGGCCGGAAGGGCGGGGCCTGGTGGTGGTCCGGCCCCTTTTTTTCGAGGAGGGCGGCGAAAAATACGCCGTTTGGCTAAGGGCCATGGAGGCGGCCGAGGCGGCCTACCTGGACCTCCTGGCGGCCGGGGCCACGGCCCAGGAAGCCCGGACCGTCCTGCCAAACAGCCTTAAGACGGAAATAGTCATGACCGCCAACCTGCGGGAATGGCGCCATGTCCTGGCCCTGCGCTGCGGCGCCGCCTCCCACCCCCAGATGCGGGAAATCATGAACCTGGTCCGGGCCG
>JAITUX010000077.1 GCA_031286085.1 Candidatus Adiutrix sp.
GACCGGCACCACCTTCAACATCAATCCCTTCATCGGCATCACCATGCTGGTGGCCATAGTGGTCTCCAACGCCATCCTCCTGGTGGACCACACCAACCTACTCCGGCGGCGCGACCGGCTAGAACTGGACGAGGCCTTGAGCCTGGCCGGCCAAAGGCGCCTCCGGCCCATACTCATGACCAGCCTGACCACCATCCTGGGCCTCATTCCCCTGGCCCTGGGCCTGGGCGAAGGCGGGGAGACCCAGGCCCCCCTGGCCCGCACCGTCATCGGCGGCCTGACCACCTCCACCTTCATCACCCTCCTGGTGGTGCCCGCCATCTACAAAATCTTAAAGCCCCGGGCCTGAAAGGCCGGGGCGGCCTTTCGGCGGGCCTCGCCCCTGCCCGGCCCGTATTTTATATGTTTGACAGGAGGGCCGGATTATTTTATGCTGAAAAAATACGCTTCAAGTCCCGGACAAGTCGGGTTTCAGTCCCTTGCCAGCGCCTGAAGGAGGTCATTATGGCTAAGGTCAAAGTCGGCATAAACGGTTTCGGCCGCATCGGCCGCCAGGTTTTGAAGGCGTTTTTGGAACGCCACTCCGCCGCCTTCGAGGTCGTGGCCGTTAACGACCTGGGCGACGTGGGCGTCAACGCCCACCTGTTCAAGTATGATTCCAACTACGGCCGTTTCAAGGGCCGGGTGGAGATAAAGGGCGACAGTTTTCTCATAAACGGCCAGCCGGTCAAGAGTTTCGCCTGCCGCGATCCCAAGGACATCCCCTGGAACTCGGTGGGCGCGGAAGTGGTGATAGAATCCACCGGCCTCTTCACCGACCAGGACAAGGCCCGGCTCCACATCGACAAGGGCGGCGCCAAGCGGGTCATCATCTCCGCCCCGGCCAAGGGCGAAGACGCCACCTTCGTCTGCGGCGTCAACCACCACACCTATGACCCGGCCAAGCACTTCGTGGTCTCCAACGCCTCCTGCACCACCAACGGCCTGGCCCCGCCGGCCATGGTGGTCCACAAGAACTTCGGCATCGAAAAGGCCATGATGACCACGGTCCACAGCTACACCAACGACCAGCGCATCCTGGACATGCCCCACAAGGATCTGCGCCGGGCCCGGGCCGCGGCCTTGAACATCATCCCCACCACCACCGGGGCGGCCAAGGCCGTGGCCCTGGTCATACCCGAACTCAAAGGGCGTTTCGACGGTTATTCCCTCCGGGTGCCCACCCCCACGGTCTCGGTCATTGATTTCGTGGCCCAACTGGCCAAGGAAACCACCACCGAGGCCCTCCAGGACGCCCTTAAGAAGGCCGCCGCGGGTGAACTCGACGGCATCATGGGCTATGACGAGGAAGGCCTGGTCTCCATGGACTACAAGGGCGATGAACGCTCCTCCATCGTGGACGGCCCCTTCTGCCAGGTCATAGGCGGCCGCCTGGCCAAGGTCGTGGCCTGGTATGACAACGAATGGGGTTATTCAAACCGGGTCACCGACCTGGCGGCCTACATGGCCCAAAAAGGCATCTGACGGCGCCGGCCATGAACCTGGAAGAACAACTCAAGGCCCATATCCGGCAAATCAGGCCGGTCAATGAAGCCTTGGCCTTCAAGGCCCGGGTCCGGGAAGACGCCTTGGCCAAGCCCCGCGGCGCCCTGGGCCGGCTGGAAGACTGCGCCGTGCGGCTTTCGGCCATCCAGAACCGCGCCAGGCCCGGCCACGAGCGCCGGCTCGTCGTGGTCTGCGCCGCCGACCACGGGGTGGTGGCCGAGGGGGTCAGCCCCTACCCCAAGGACGTCACCCGCCAGCAGATAGCCAATTTCGCCGAAGGGGGCGGCACCATCACCGTCCTGGGCCGCCACGCCGGGGCCAAGGTCGTCCTGGCCGACGTGGGCGTGAATTATGATTTCCCGCCCCACCCGGCCATCCTGAACCTGAAGATCGCCCGGGGTACCCGCAACATGGCCCAAGGCCCGGCCATGACCCGGGAAGAGGCGGTCCGCAGCGTCCTGGCCGGGCTGGAAATAGTCCTCCAGGAGCCCCAGGTGGACTTGGTGGCCGCGGGAGAGATGGGCATCGGCAACACCACGCCCTCCTCGGCCATCTGCTCCCTCTTCCTGGGCCTCTCCCCCCGGGAGGCCACGGGCCCGGGCTCGGGCCTGGCCACGGACCGGCTGGACCATAAG
This sequence comes from Candidatus Adiutrix sp., assembly GCA_031286085.1. Lineage (GTDB taxonomy): Bacteria > Desulfobacterota > Desulfarculia > Adiutricales > Adiutricaceae > Adiutrix. Next base: position 2,181 of record JAITUX010000077.1, read on the forward strand.
GCCGAGGTCATCCAAAGAGCCCTTGAGGTCAACCGGCCCGATCCGCACGATCCCCTGGACGTCCTGGCCAAAATAGGCGGCCTGGAAATCGGGGCCATGGCCGGGGTCTTTCTGGGCGGCGCCCTGCGCCGGGCCGCGGTGATCATCGACGGCTTCATCGCCGGGGCGGCCGCCCTGCTCGCGGAAAAAATGGCCCCGGACCTGCGCCAATATTTCTTCGCCGGCCACTGTTCCAAGGAAAAAGCCCACCGGGCCATCCTGAACCACCTGGGCCTGGACCCCCTCCTGGACCTGGAGATGTGGCTGGGCGAGGGTAGCGGCGCGGTCGCGGCCATGTTCATACTGGAATGCGCCGCGGCCCATTTCAACGAAATGCGCACCCTGGAAGAGGCCATGGTCAGCGACACCCTGGACCACCAGGGCTGAGCCCTTGACCCAAATCGGCGGCCGGCAGGTCGGCGCGGCGACCGGTGGCCCCAGAGCTTAAAATGAAATTTCAGACCCTGAGTCTCTTGGTGGTCCTGATCATGGCTCTTCACTTTCTGCTCCGTCTGCGTCTGGCCTATGGCTCGGGCCGCTGGCTTTCCCCCGTCATCCTGGCCCTGCTGGCCCTGGTTCTAATTCACAACTGGCCGGGTCAAATCCATAATTGGCTGGGCCAGGCGGCCGAGGGTTTTTTTTACGCCGCCCCCCTGGCCCTGGGTTATCTGCTCTTCTTTCTCCTGGCCGCCCTGGCCCTGGATTTGCTCCGCCTGGCCCTGGCCGCGATCTTCGCCCTGGGCGCCGCCCCGGCCGCTTGGCGGGAGATTCTGACGGCCAAGAAAAGCGTCTCCCTGGCCCTGGTCCTGGCCGCGCTCCTCACCTTGGTTTCCAACTACCAGGCCTACCGTCCCCGCCTGGTGACGGTGGAACTGGAGACCTCCAGGCTGCCGGCCGGGGTGGATGAACTGCGCATAGTCCAGGTCAGCGACGTGCATCTAAGCCGTTTCATAGGCCAGGCGGAACTCAGGAACATACTGGCCTTGGTCAAGGAGGCCGACCCGGACCTGGTGGTCTTCACCGGCGACCTTCTGGATTCGCCCCCGGGGGCGGCCTATGAAGACGAGGCCGCCCTCTTGGCCGGCCTTAAACCCCGCCTGGGAGTTTTCGCCGTCCTGGGCAACCACGAAACTTATTTCGGTCTTGAGGCGGCCCTGGATTTTTACCGCCGGGCCGGCTTCAGGCTCCTGCGGGGCAAGGCCAAGAAGCTTAAGGGACTGGTGGTGGCCGGGGTGGACGACGCGGCCGGGGGTGAAGAGGCCGTCCGGCTTCTCAAGAATTTCAAGGACGACCGCCGCTTCATCCTTTTTTTAAAGCACCGGCCGACTCCGGCGCCGGACCTCCCCGGCCTCTTTGACCTCCAGCTCTCCGGCCACACCCACGGCGGCCAGATCTGGCCCAACCATGTCCCGACCGCCCGGGCCAACGGCCGCCTCCTCCACGGCCTCTACCCGGCCTTAGGCCGGGGCTGGATTTACGTGAGCCGGGGCGCGGGCTTCTGGGGGCTGCCCCTGCGTTTCCTGGCCCCTCCGGAGGTGACCCTGTTTAAGCTCCGCCATGGCTGAGTCCTGGCCCCGGGCCGGCTGACGAAACGTCAGCGCGGGGGCCGGTTGCCGAGGCCAGAAGGATAGCGGAATTCACCAAAGCCTTAGCCTGTCAATCAGGGCTTCCTAAAAACCGCGGCTTAAGTTATAATCCATAATTTGTGATCGGACGGACCGGCCGGCTGGCCCGGCGGTTGTCCCGACTTCGCCAAGTCCAGAGAGGTTCGCCATGGC
>JAITUX010000098.1 GCA_031286085.1 Candidatus Adiutrix sp.
CGTTCTCACGTGGTCTCGGTCAAGAGGGTTGGAGGCGCTCACGAGCATGCCTCCAGGTCCAAGGTTTTCGGTCCCGACGCCAATACCGACACCCTGGTCTGCGGCGCCTGCGGATACGGAGGGCAGGAGGACTGGACGCCCACGATGAAGAAAAGCCAGTGCCCCGCCTGCGGCAACCGGGAAGGGCACGAGGTCAAGGGCGGCGACCCCACGGCGGTCGAGGCGGAGGAAACGAAGTGTTGCCTTAAAAGCCTGATTTTCAAGACGAGAAGCCTGGCGCACAACAAAGGGCTGGAAGCCTTGGCGGGTTCCGGCTGGGAAATAGTGGGCCTGGCTCCGTACAGGATGGGGCCGGATCCGGACCCCAAGGGGGAAGGGACCATCATCGCGCATGAATATTTAATCATGTTGCGCAAGGATGAACCGGCGGCCGGGAATTAGCTTTACAGGCGGCCTCGAAATCTGCTAGACTCGGTTTACGGCTGGACAAATCGGAGACGACGAGGGCGGAGCATAAGACAGGTATATCCAACAGGCCGGCCGTCAGGTCGTCTGGCGGAACAAGTGGTCGGGATGACTGGATTTGAACCAGCGGCCCCTGCGTCCCGAACGCAGTGCTCTACCAGTCTGAGCTACATCCCGACCAGGCCGACCGACGGCAAAGGTTTTTATAGCTTTTTCGGTTTCAAAAGGCAAGTCTTTTTTCAATTTTCTCCGAAACCTGAAACGTAATCTTCGCCCGCCCGGCGGGATCAGAGAGGAAACGTCATGGATCCGGTCATTCTTTCCCGGCTTCAATTCGCCTTGGCCACCTTCTTCCACTTCATCTACGTGCCCCTGACCCTGGGCCTGGCCCCCTTCATCGCCATCATGGAAACGCGCTACGTGCGCACCGGCGACGAGATGTACAAGCGGCAGGCCCAATTCTGGGGCCGCATCTTCCTCATCAATTTCGCCCTGGGGGTGGCCACGGGCCTGACCCTGGAATTTCAATTCGGCACCAACTGGGCTCACTATTCCCAATACGTGGGCGACATCTTCGGCTCGCTCCTGGCCATTGAAGCCACCGCGGCCTTCTTCCTGGAATCCACTTTCGTCGCCGTCTGGGCTTTCGGCTGGGACCGGGTGCCGAAAAAAATCCACCTCCTGGCCATCTGGCTGGTCGCCGCGGCCAGTCTCTTAAGCGCCCTGTGGATCCTCCTGGCCAACGGCTTCATGCAACACCCGGTGGGCTACGCCCATGGGGAAGGCGGCCGGCTCGTCCTGGACAACTTCAAGGAGGTCGTGACCAACACCTACGGCTGGCACATGTATTTCCATACCGTCTTCAGCTCCCTGCTCCTCGCCGGCTTTCTGGTCATGGGCGTTTCGGCCTGGCGCCTGTTCCGGGCGGATAACCCCGGCTTCTTCCACGCCTCGTTCAAGCTGGGGGCCACCTTCGCCTTCATCTTTTCCCTGGCCACCATTGTGGCCGGCCACCAGTTGGGCCAGGTCACGGCCAAGCACCAGCCGGCCAAGCTGGCGGCCATGGAATCCCAGTGGGAGACCAAGGACGGCGCCCCCCTTAATTTACTGGTCATCCCGGCCTTCGGGGACGACGAGGAGAACTTCTATGAAGGCCTGCCCATCCCCGGCCTGGCCAGCTTCCTGGCCACGGGCGACAGCCAGGCGACCGTCAAGGGGCTCAAGGCCTTCCCGGCCCAGGACCGCCCGCCGGTCTGGCCGGTCTTCCTCTCTTTCCGGGTCATGGGCGCCTTGGGCTTCATCTTCGTCGGGGCCAGCTTCCTGGCCATGCTTCTGCGCGGCCTGGCCCCCGACCTCAGGTGGCTGCTCCTGGGCTTCGTGGCCCTTATACCCCTGCCCTACCTGGCCATCCAGCTCGGCTGGCTGGTCACGGAACTTGGCCGCCAGCCCTGGGTCGTCTATAACCTTATGCGGACCAGCCTGGCCGGCAGCGCCGGCGTGGACTGGTTCCAGGTGGCCGGCTCCCTGGCCGTCATGGCCGTCATCTACACCGTACTCACCCTCGCCGGCTTATTCTTCATGGGCAAATGCGCCCTGAGCGACCCTAAAACGGCCCCGGCCGGCCACTAGGAATAAGGAGGATACAGACCATGGAAGCTTATCTGGGAGACATCTGGTTTTTCCTCTGGGGCCTTTTGTGGGGCATCTATTTCGCCTTGGGCGGCTATGATTTCGGCCTGGGCCTGCTTCTGCCCGTCCTCGGCCTGGGTTCCGAAAAGGAGCGGAACACCATGCACCTGGCCGCCGCGCCCTTTTGGGACGGCAACCAGGTCTGGCTCATCACCGCCGGCGGCGTGACCTTCGCCGCCTTTCCCCTGGCCTACGCCGTCATGTTCTCCAGCCTCTACACCGCCCTTCTGCTTCTGCTCCTGATGCTCATAATCCGGAGCGTGGCGGCGGAACTGCGGCCCCAGAGCCTATGGAGCGTCTGGCGCAAGTCCTGGGACTGCCTCGGGGCCGGCGCCGCCTTCCTGGCCGCCCTGCTCCTGGGCGTGGCCTTTTCCAACATCTTCCGCGGCCTGCCCCTCGACGCCGACCATGTCTTTCAGGGTTGCGCAATCCTGGGCCTGACCAGCAACACCCTGAGCCTCCTGCACCCCTACTGCCTCCTGGGCGGCCTCCTCTTCGTGGTCATGTTCGCGGTTCACGGCGCCCTGTATCTCTCCTGGCGGGTCGGCGGCGATCTGTCGGCCAAGAGCCTTCTCACGGCCAGGGTCCTGTGGCCGGTCTTCCTCATCCTTTTCCTCCTCTACGTGGTCCTGACCTTCGCCTGGGCCGGCCTCTGGGTCAACTACGCCGCCTCGCCCCTTCTCCTTATCCTGCCCCTGGCCTGCGCCCTGGCCTTTCTGGCCGGCGGCTGCCAGCTTTACCGGGCGGCCGACAAGGCCAAGGCCGCCTTCATCTGCCACGGCCTGGGCATCATCACCCTGACCCTCACCGGGGTCATGGGCATCTACCCCAACCTTCTGCCCTCCCGGCTCTCTCCGGCCGGCGCCCTGACCATAGCCAACGCCTCGTCCAGCCCCAAGACCCTGGCCATCATGCTGGGCGTGGCCGTGGTCTTCGTGCCCCTGGTCATACTCTACCAATGGTGGGCCCACCGGCGGCTGTCCCAACGCCTCAGCGCGGAATACGAATAAGAAGCCTCCGTTCGTCGCTGGGCTTTGGAATTAAAAAAAAACCGGGCGCCACAAAAGGGCGCCCGGTTTTTTTAAACGGCCGGAAGCTTTATTCGGAGATGACCACGAACTGGGCGCGGCGGTTGCGGGCCCAGGCGGCCTCGTTATGGGCCGGGTCCAGCGGCCGTTCCTTGCCGTAGGAAACGGTGGACAGGCGGTTTCCGGCTATGCCCAGGCTGGTGATATAGTTGTAGGTGGCCTTGGCCCGGCGATCGCCCAGGGCCATGTTGTAAACCTCGGTGCCCCGCTCGTCGCAATGGCCCTGGATTTCGGTCCGGATGTTGGGATACTGCTGCAGGAAAGCGGCTTTGGCCTGGATGATGGCCGCGCCGTCGGCCCGGATTTCGTAACGGTCGAAGTCAAAATAGACATGATCGCCCAGAAAGGCCGACTTAAGGCTGCTATAGGTGCTGTCGCCGCCGTAGCTCTGTTTCTTGCTCCCGCAGCCGGTGGCCAAAGGCAGAACCAGAAGGCCGGTCAAGAGCAACATGGTCAACTTCTTCATGCTTAAAATCCTCCTTGCTGTAAAAACCGGAAGAAAAACATCTGGCCGCCGGCTCGCCTAAAGACCCGCGGCCCCCAACTCCAACTACGCCAACCGGCCTCAGCGCGGCCGGTTCCAGATTTTTATACTAGTTCGCTTAAGGTCAAAAGTCAATCATTTTTGCCGTAAAAAGGCCACCTTCCGCGTCAATAGGCCAAGGCCGGCCGGAGGGGCGACCAGTAGGGCTGTTCCTGGGGCGGCCGGTAGTCCGGCATAAGGGGCTGCTGGCTGTCGCCGTTGGCGGCCATGACGAAAAGCTGGGCCCGGCCGTTGCGGGTGCTGGAGAAGACGATCATGCGGCCGTCCGGGGAAAAGCTGGGCCGCTGGTTGGTTCCCTGGCCGCCGGTGAGCTGCCGCAGACCCGTGCCGTCGGGCCGGATTATGCAGACATCGGTCTCCCGGCTGACAAAGGCGATGTATTCGCCGGTGGGGGACCAGACCGGGTCGGTGGCCTTGCCGCCGGTTACCAGGGGCTGGCCCGCGCCGCCGACCGGGGCCACATAAATGGAGACCACCCCGCCCTGGTCCGAGGCGTAGGCCATGCGGGAGCCGTCCGGGGAGAAGGAGGGGGAGACGTTTATGCCCCCGGCGAAGGTCAGCCTGGTCTTGTTCCGCCCGGCGAAACTGTAGATATCCGTGCTCTGGGGACCGGAGACGGCCGCGGCCACCGTGCCGTCGGACTTGAAGCCCGGGGAAAGATGGGTGTCGCCGGAGGAGACGACCCGGCCGTCCACCACCAGTTCCCAGACTTTATTGTTGCGGCGCACCCAGGCTTTCCGGCCCCCGGGGCCGATGGTGGGCTGGGTGCTGGGCCCCCCCCGGTGACCGGCCACCAGAACGGCGTCGTCGCCGCCCAATTCGGTCAGCATGATGTCCTTGACGCTGGGATCGCCGCTGGCGAAAATTATTTCCGAGCCGAAAACGCCGGGAATGCCGGTTATGGCCTCCAGGACGGAATTGGTGAACTGGTTGATCATCTTGCGGGCGTCCTTGGCCGGGCCGGCGTAGCGCTTGCCGAAGATCGGCCGGCCCAGGCCCACGTCAAAGAGGCGCATTTCCAGGGTCAGCCTGGAGCCGGAGGCGCTCATGGCCCCCTTGACCAGGAAGTCGGCCCCGATTTTGGACCAGGAGGGGAAATCGGGCAGGCCGCCCCCGTCCAGGCCGGCCCGTTTAAGGGCCTCGGGCTCCAGGGAGGCCCGCGGGTCAATGGTGTTGAAGAGCCCGGTCATGGCCAGGTTCTTGCCCAGGCGGTCCGGGAGATAGGCGGCGTTCCTATCCACCCTGCCCCCGGCGGCCAAGGGCAGAAGATCGGTTATGGCAATGTTGTATTTGCGTCCGCCGGCGCCCCGGTTGATGTCAATATAGACGCTGGGGTTGTCGCTGAAATCGGCCGGACCGGCCTGGCCCCAGGCCGGCGAAGCCGCGGCGGCCAGGAGGCCGAAAACCAAGAGGGCCAGGAGCCGGAAAGCCCCGGACCCCGAAGCCGGCCGGAAGTAGTGGTTAGCCATAATAACACCGTCACCCGAATCTAAATTTACGAACAAAAAAAAGAGTCAGCCGGCGAAGCCGGCTCACCCGCCGGGGCCCCAGGCCGATAAAAGGCCGGCTCCGCCCCAGACTTTTATCGGCCCTCATGTCTCTAAAACATGGAGCCCATGGTGAATTCCCACTGGCCGGAATGGCCGACCCCGGGAACCTTCCGGCCCACTGGCTTGCCGTATTCCAGGCGGATGGGCCCCAGGGGCGAAAGGAAGCGCAAGCCGCCGCCGACGGTCCGGTAGAGGTCGTTGGTCCGGTAGGCTTTGTCGCCCTCTTTCCAGGCATTGCCCAGGTCGGTGAAGGTCACGCCGTAGAGGCCGGCATCCGGCAAGAGGGGGAAGGCGAATTCGAAGTTGATGGTCATCATCTTCACGCCGCCGATGGCGACGCCATCACTGTCGTTCGGCGAAATATCATACCAGTCATAGCCGCGAACGCTGTTGATGCCGCCGATCATGTATCTTTCATAGGTCGGCAGGCCGGGCGGGTGGCCGTCGGTCCGGTGATCCTTGAGATAGCCGGCCTGGCCGTGGGCCATGAACGAGGCCCCCTTATAGACGGGCGCCGGCAGCCAGAAGGCGCCTTCAGCCTCGTACTTGGAGAAATCAGTGTCGCCGCCCAGGGCGGTCAGGGCCTGGCCGTAGCTCAGGCGGGCCACGCTGCCCTTGGTGGGGAAGAAGAAGTGGTTACGGGTGTCGCGGCGCAGGCTGAAGAGGGCCTGGACGTCGGTATCGTATTGGGCCATGTTCCGAATGTAATGGTTTTCCGTTTTAAGGTGATTGATGTGGACCTTTTCATAGGAGAAACGGCCGCTGATATAGAAGTCGTGCCAGAGGGGGTAGCCCAGGCGGACGGCGGTGCCGTTGGAGTTCTTGGTGTAGTTGGTGTATTTGTTCTGGTAGTTGAACAGGTCGAAGCCGGCCGACAGGGGGATGTCGAAGACCCAGGGGTCGGTGAAGGAGAAGTCGTAATAGGAACTCTTGTGCCCGACGTTGGCCTCGATGGAGGCCCGGCGGCCGTAACCGAAGAGGTTGTCCTGGGCCAGGCGGATCACCCCGAAGAGGGAATTGTAGCTGCTGTAGCCGCCGCCGACCTGCAGGGAGCCCGTGGGGCGTTCCCGGACCTCGACCCGCAGGTTCATCTTGTCGTCCGAATCGGAAGGCCCGGGGACCAGGTTGACCTGTTCGAAAAAGGTGCTGCGCATGAGGTTGGACTGGCTCTTGATCATTTTGCTGGACGAGGAGAGGTCGCCCTCGGCCACGGCCAACTGCCGCCGGATGACCTTGTCCCGGGTCCGGTCGTTGCCGACTATGGTGATGCGGTCGTAATAGACCTTCTGCCTGGGGTCGACCTCGAAGACCACGTCCATGAATTCGCCGTCGCGGGGGCCGTCCAGGCGGGGCTCGACCTGGTTATGGGCATACCCCAGGTCGGCGTAATAGGTCTGGATGGCCTTGACGTCCTCCTGCAGGAGTTCCCGGCTGAACCAGGTTTCCCCCTTGAGGTTGGTGGCCTTCAAAATGGTTTTGGGGTCGTCGTCTTCCAGTAGCCGGCCGCCCAGGGACACCCGGCCCACCTTGAAGCGCGGCCCTTCCACGATGGGGAAGGTGACGACCAGCTTGCCCTTGGCGTCATGGGCGACGAGGGGATCGCCCACCTGGGCCTGGATGAAGCCGTGGTTCTGGTAATATGATTCCAGCCGCTGGGCGTCGCCGGAGAGCTTCTCCAGGTTCAGCTTGCCCGCGCCGCTGAGCCAGGAGATGAGGCAGTTGTAGGTGGAAGTGTCTATCTGGCGGCTCAAGGTCCAGTTGGAATAAAACTCGTTGCCGTCAAACTCTATGCGCCGGATATAGACCTTGCCGCCCTCGGTGATGTCGTAAACCAGGGTTCCGCCGCCCCCCCCTTCGGCTTCCAGGTGGGACGAAACCTGGACGTCGCTGTAGCCCTTCTTGGCGTAAAAGCTCTTGAGGCTCTCCACCGAATCGGCCACGGCCCGCTCGCTGGGGACGTCGTGGGGCTTTAAGCCCACCGCCTCCAGGAGGTCGTCGTCCTTGAACTTCTTATTGCCCCGGAAGACGATGCTTTTTATCTGCGGCCGTTCCCGGACTATGAAGTGGACGGCCCGGCCGCCCGCGGCGTCGTCCACCTGGACCTGGACGTCGTCAAAATAGCCCAGGGCGTAGATGCGCTTGATGTCGCTGGCGGCCTTGGCCTCGTTGTAGTTCCCCCCGGGCTGGAGGCGCAGGGTGTTCAGGATGGCCTGGGAACTCATCATGGTGTTGCCGGTGATGTCCACGGAGACCACGGGGGCTCCGCCGCCCGAGAGATGGTCGGTGGTCAGGAGGACCAGGCGTTCCAAGGTCTGGGGGAACTGGCCGGTGTTGTCCGCCGGTAGGGTCTGGCGCCGGCTGGAACGGCCGTCGGGGGTCAGGGCCAGCAACTGGCCGGTGAGGTTGAAGCGCTCGCCGACCTTGGTCACCCGGCCCTGAAAGAGGTAGTCGGCCCCCATGGCCCGGGCCTGGGCCTGGGCGGAGGCGTCGCTCAAGGCCAGGGCCCCGTCGCCCATGGGCAGGGGCTGAAGATCCTGGGCGGCCAGGGCCGCGCCCAGCACATCCGAAAGCCCCTTGCCCATCCGGCTGACCTGCTCCAACTGCGCCCCTTCGACCGACAGGCGCAGGGGCATGACCGCCACCTTGTGCCCGTCGTTCTGAGCCGCCAAGGGGGAGGCCGCGCCGACGGGGCCGAGGGCCAGGATAAGAAGGAGGACGGGGTGAAGCGGCCGGAGGTATCTATTCATATAGGCGGGACCTCTAAACAGGTGGCCGGCTGAACCAAGATTTGGGGGACCGGCCTTGGGGGGACCGGCCCCTCTTGGTTACTTATCAGCCATATATTATTAACATTTTCAGCCAAAATACAAGCCCAAAATCACCCTCCTATAACCTGCCGAATTTACTTTGACTTTACTTGAGATTTCGGCCATCGGCCGCCGCCTGAAAACGGCCGGCCGCCCGCCTTTTCCCCCGGCCCCGGCCGCCCTTTACAAGT
>JAITUX010000238.1 GCA_031286085.1 Candidatus Adiutrix sp.
CTTTTGGGCTTGGCGATTTGGCCGTTTATCCCGCGCACGGGGTCGGGCTTATTGAATCCCGGGAGAACCGGACCGTCGGCAGCCGGGATTACGATTTCCTCATCCTGCGCATCCTGGAAAACGGCCTGAAGATAATGATCCCGGCCCAGAACGTCCGGGAAGTGGGCCTGCGGCCCCTCATGGACCAGAGCGAGGTGAAAAAGGTTTTCAAGGTCTTCCGGGCCACGCCCAGGACGCCTGAAAGCGCCAACTGGAACCGCCGCCACCGCGAATACATGGAAAAAATCAAGACCGGTTCGCCCTGCGACGTGGCCGAGGTCATGGGCGAGCTTCTGGCCATGCGGGGGGAGAAGGAACTGTCCTTCGGCGAACGCAAGCTCCTGGACATGGTGACCATGCTCCTGGTCAAGGAAATGGCCCTGGCCTTGAACCGGACCGAAGTCGAGGTCGAGGCGGCCATAGCCGCCTGTTTCCCGCCCCCCAAAAACTCCGTCGCCCCGGTCAAGGCGCGTCCGGCCAAGTCCCATTGACCCACCTCCCCTTTGATGCCAAGCCGCGTCGTTGCTTTCAAAATAAAACCTTTTGAAAGCGGCTTGGTATGACTGACCCCGGGGCGGAAATCCTCTTCACCGTGAGCCCGGCGGAAGCCGGCGAGAGGCTGGACAAGGTGCTTTCCAGCCGGCGGCCGGAGTTTTCCCGGGCCCAGCTGGCCCGCCTCATCAAGGACGGCCTGGTGCGCCTGGACGGCCGGCCGGTCCGTAAACCGTCGACCGCCGTGACCTCCGGCGCGGCCGTCTTCGCCCCCCGGCCCGAGCCGCCCCGGACCGGGCTTTCGCCCGACCCCGGCCTGGCCCTGGATATCCTCTACGAAGACGACCATATCCTGGTCGTCAACAAGCCTTGGGGGCTCCTGGTCCATCCGGCTGAAAATTCGGCCGGCCCGAGCCTGGCGGGGGGGCTCCTGGCCCGCGACCCCCGCCTTTCGCAAGTCGGGGCCGGCCTGCGCCCGGGTTTGGTCCACCGCCTGGACCGGGACACCAGCGGAGTCCTGGTGACCGCCAAGACCGAGCCGGCCCTGCGCCGGCTGGCCGAGGCCTTCAACCGCCGCGAAATCCTGAAGCGTTACCTGGCCTTTGTCCGGGGGCGGCCCCGGCCGGAGCGGGGCCTGGTGGACCTGCCCATCGGCCGGCACCGGAGCCTGCGCCACAAGATGGCCGCGGGCCGCGCCGGCGGGCGCCCGGCCCTCACCATTTACCGCCTGCTCCGCCACTTCCCGGAAACCGGGCTCGGCTTGGTGCTCCTGACCCTGGTCACCGGCCGCACCCATCAGGCCCGGGTCCACCTGGCGGCCCTGGGCTGCCCGGTTTTGGCCGATCCGGTTTACAGCCGGGGCGCGGGCGACCTTCTGCGCCGCCACCCCGGCCTGGCGCCCTTCTGCGGCCGCCAGTTGCTCCACGCCCGCCGCCTGACCCTGCCCCATCCATACACCGGCCGGCTCCTGACTTTTCGCGCCCCCTGGCCGCGGGATTTCCTGGGCCTGTGGCGGGCGCTTGGGCCCCGGCCCGGCCGGCCCCTTGCAATTCCTTGAAAAAATTTATATATTGAAGACATGCTCCAAGCGGCCAAGGTGTGCCGGTCTTAGCCGGTTTTGAGGTCAAATTCCAGGCCCCAGGCGGCGATAATTATATCCGGAACAAAAGCATGACCTCTGCCAAGCCCAACGTCCTCATCGCTTCGTCCGAAGTCAGGCCCCTGGCCCAGACCGGCGGCCTGGCCGAAGTGGCGGGGAGCCTGCCCGGGGCCCTGGCCGCCCTGGGCGCCCGGCCGGCCGTCATCATGCCGGCTTACCAGGCCGTGCTGAACAATCGCGCGGCCGGCTTCCGGGACACCGGGGTCAGCCTGGCCGTGCCCCAGGCCGGACAGATCATCGAGGGCCGCCTGCTCCGGGGGGAACTTACGCCGGGAGTGCCGGTCCACCTGGTGGCCTGCGACCCTTTCTTTGACCGTCCCGGCCTCTACGGCTACGGCGGCCTGGAATACGGCGACAATCCCGAGCGCTTCGCCTTTTTCTGCCAGGCCGTGCTGGCCGCCCTCCCTCACCTGGACCGCCCCACGGACATCATCCTGGCCAACGACTGGCAGACCGGCCTCCTCATGCCCCAACTCCTGGAACTCGGCCTGGACCGGCCCCGGGGCGTTTTCGTCATCCACAACATGGGCTACCTGGGGCTGGCGCCCCCGGGGAAATGGCCCGTCCTGAACCTGCCGGCCTCTTACAACAATTTCGACGGCCTGGAATATTTCGGCCAGATCAGCCTGTTGAAAGCCGGCCTGGTTTTCAGCCGGGCCCTGGTCACCGTCTCTCCCAGCTACGCCCGGGAAGTCCAGACCCCGGAGGGCGGCCACGGACTGGACGGGACCATGCGCCACCACGCCCACAAGCTGACCGGGATTCTCAACGGCGTGGATTACCAGCTCTGGAACCCCGGGGCCGATCCCTTTCTCCCCGCCAACTACGACGCCGGCGACCTTTCCGGCAAGCGGGTCTGCAAAAAGGAACTCCTGGCCGAAATGGGCCTGCCCCCGGCCGCGGCCGGACAGCCCCTTATAGGCATGGTCGGCCGCCTGACCGCCCAGAAAGGCCTCAGCCTGGTGGCCGAGGCGGCCGAGGACATCTTCCGCGCCGGGGCCGTCCTGGTCGTTCTGGGCTCGGGCGAGCCGGTCTATGAAAATATGATCCGGGTTCTGGCGGAACGCTTCCCCGAGCAGTGCCGCGCCGTCTTCGGCTATGACGAGGCCCTGTCCCACCGCCTCATCGCCGGGGCCGACTTCATCATGCTCCCCTCCATGTATGAACCCTGCGGGCTGGCCCAGCTCTACGCCTTGAGATACGGGACCGTCCCCATTGTCCGCGCCGTGGGGGGCTTGAACGACACCGTCCGCGACTTCGCCGGCGACAACCCCGAGGGCCTCTGGGACACCGGCTTCAAATTCTCCCAGTTCCAGGCCAAGGCCATGGTGCTGGCCGTGCGCCGGGCCGTCGAGCTTTTCGCCAGCCCCGCCGATTTCCAGGCCATGATTCAAGCCGGCCTGAAAGAGGATTTTTCCTGGAACAGTTCGGCCCGGCAATACCTGGAATTATTTGAAAAAGTTCTTGAAAATACTGATTAATGGTTGTTTCAGGCGGCCGAAGCCGGAGGGCCGCTGAAATTGGAAGCGCAGGAAAAAACTTGTCCAGCCGCCACCTCATCATCCACGGCCACTTTTACCAGCCCCCCCGGGAAAACCCCTGGCTTTCGGCCATCGAGCCCCAGTTTTCCGCGGCCCCTTTCGAGAACTGGAATTTTCGCATAAACCGCGAGTGTTACGCCCCCAACGCCCGTTCCCGCCGTATGTCCGTTGGCGGCATAAAGGCGCTCCTCAACAATTACGAGCACTTGAGTTTCAACTTCGGCCCGACCCTCTTGTCGTGGCTGGAAAAGTTCGACCCGGAAACCCTGGCGGCCATAGTCGCGGCCGACCGGCGGGCGGCCGCGGCCAAGGGCGGTCACGGCCCGGCCCTGGCCCAGGTCTTTAACCATATCATCATGCCCCTGGCCGATTTTCGGGACCGCCTGACCCAGATTCGCTGGGGGCTGGCCGATTTCGAACGCCGTTTCGGCCGCCGGCCGGAGGGCCTGTGGCTGGCCGAGACGGCCGCGGACCTGGCCACCCTGGAAATGCTGGCCCGGGAGGGCCTGAAATTCACCATCCTGGCCCAGAGCCAGGCCCGGGCGGTCCGCCCCCTGGCGGACCGGGCCCGGCCGGCGGACCTGGCGGATACGGACTGGCTGGACGTCTCCGGCGGGCGCATAGACCCCCGGGAGCCCTACCGGGTCTTCTGGGGCCGGGGGCCCGGGGACTACCTGGACGTCTTCTTCTATGACGGCCCGGTTTCGCGGGCCATCGCCTTTGAAAGGCTCCTGGGCGACGGGGCCGCCTTGCTGGCCAAGGTGGAGGCGGCTTTCGGCCAGGCCCGGGCCGACGGCGGGCCCCGGCTGGTCAACCTGGCCACGGACGGCGAATCCTATGGCCACCATTCCACCTTCGGCGACATGGCCCTGGCCTGGCTTTTCGACCGCCTGGCCTCTGACCCCGGCGGCCCCAAGGCCATTGAACTGACCAACTACGGCCACTACCTGGCCCGCTTCCCGCCAATCCGGGAGGCCCGGATTTTCGACCAAAGTTCCTGGAGCTGCGCCCACGGCGTGGAAAGGTGGCGCGACGACTGCGGCTGCAACACGGGCGGCGGGGGCGGGGCCTGGAACCAGAAATGGCGCCGCCCCTTGCGCGACGGCCTCGACTGGCTGCGCGACCGGCTGGCCGAAATCTTTGAAAAGGCCGGCGGGCGCCGCCTGAAGGACCCCTGGCGGGCCAGGGACGAATACATCGGGCTGGTGCTGAACAATTACGAGCCGGGGCTTAAGGAAGACTTCCTGGCCGCCCACGGCCGGGGCGAGGGGCTGGACCCCCAAGGGCGCCGCGAAATCTGGGCTCTCCTGGAATCCCAGTTGATGAGCCTTTACATGTTCACCAGCTGCGGCTGGTTTTTCGACGAAATATCCGGGCTGGAGCCGGTGCAGAACCTGCGCTACGCCCTCCGGGCCATTGAACTGACCGAAGGCCTGGCCTCGACCGATCTCCGCGAGGGCCTTTTGGCCTACCTGGACCTTATCCGGCCCAATTCCCCGGCCTACGCCACCGGGCGGGAGGTCTGGCTGCGGGAAGTTGAGAGCGGCCGCCTCTCCCCCGGGGCCGGCGCCGCCCATTGGGCAGCGGCCGTCCTACTTGAAGCGCCCCAGGCCCTGGCCGCCTTTGACGAGCCCCGGCCCGCCCCCGGCGCGTGCGCCGTATTCAAGGATGAGAAGCGGGTCATCCTGGCCGGGGTGGTGGACTTGATAGACCGCCGCCTGGAACGGGTCACCAGCCACCTCTGCCTGGCCGGCTACTACGGCCACCCCCATCTTTTGGACATCTGGGTGGCCGACCGGGAGCCGGGCGCCGAAATCCCCGCCTGGCTGAACGAGGAAACCCTGGCCCGGACGCCGGACGACCCCGGGGCGCGCCTCTTGGAATTAAGGCCGGCCGGGGCCGTCCATTACGGTTGGGCGGACCTTTTGCCGGGCGCCCGCCGCCAACTGGTCCGCGCCCTCGTGAAGCAGGCCCTGGCCGAACTTCGGGACCAGGCCGAAGATTTTCACCAGCTTACCCGGTCGCCGGCGGGAGAGGTCGCTCCGCCCGAGGGTTGGGCGGAGATTTTTCTCCACCAGGCCGCGGCGGAAGCGGTCTTCAGCCGCCTTTTGAGCCCGGGGCCCGGACGGCTTGACGCCGAGGCCCTGGCCGAGTTCGTCGGGCAGGGCTGGCTTAAGGGCCCGGCCCAGTTTCAGGCCGCCCTCAGGGAGTCGGGGGAGGCCTTCCTGGCCGAGGCCGGGCGCGGCCTGGCCGAGGGCCGCCCGCCCCGGCCGATTTTGGCCGGGCTGGTTAAATTTTTGAAAATCGCCGCGGGAGGCCTGGGGCTGGACCTCTGGTCCGCCCAGAACCGGTGGTGGGATTTGGCCCGGGACGCAAAGTTCATGGGCCGCCTGGAC
>JAITUX010000149.1 GCA_031286085.1 Candidatus Adiutrix sp.
GACACTTCGGCCCTGGTGGCGGTGCCGCCCTTCATCACCGCCATCCGCAGCATGGCCGCCACCTGCCGGGCCGTCATGGGCGAAACCACCTGCCTGAGAATCTGGGGCCTGGTCTGCTCAATTATGCTTCCTTCGGCGTCCAGCACCCGATCAACCAGGTAGGGTTTCATCATGACTCCGTCGTTGGCCAGGGAACTCATGGCCATAACCATTTGCAGGGCCGTCACCGTCAAGCCTTGCCCGAAGGCGATATTGGCGGCGTCGATGGGATACCAGTTCCTGGGAGGCCGCAGGAGGCCCGGGGTCTCGCTCGGCAAATGGGCCAGGCCGGTTCTCTCGCCGAAGGAAAACCTGGTCAGGTAGTTGTATAAAAGCTCGTTGCCCAGAAGGCTGCCGATCTTGAGCGAACCGATGTTGGATGAATATTTTATTATTTCACTGACGCTCAGCTCTCCGTAGGCGCGCGTGTCACGCACGATGTTGCCGCCGACCTTGAAAGCGCCGTTTTCACAGTCTATGACCGTGCCGGGGCTGACGAGGTTCTCCTCCAAAGCCGCCGCCGCCACAAAGACCTTGAAGGTGGAGCCGGGCTCGAAGGGATCGGTCAGAATCCGGTTGCGCCTGGCGCCCTTGGAGGCTTTTTGATACTCGTTGGGATCAAAAGTCGGCCAGACCGCCGCCGCCACCACGGCCCCGGTCTTGGGCCGCATGACCAAGGCCAGGCCGCTTTTGGCCTGGTAGGTTTCCACGGCCTTGGCCAGGGCTTTTTCCGTTACATATTGAATCCTGCGGTCCACGGTCAAAACCACCGAAGCCCCCCGGGCCTCCTGGATCTCCCCGCTGTCCAGCATGTCCCGGTTGCGCCCGTCGCGACGGATCTTGATTTTTTGCGAACCGGCCCGCAAGTAATCGTCCAGGGCCAGTTCCAGTCCTTCCAGGCCCTGGTTGTCAACCCCGACGAAACCCAGAAAGTTGGCGGCCAGGGGGCCGTTGGGGTAAGCCCGCCGGTATTCCTTGCAAAATTCCAGACCGTCGATGGACAGGGCCCGGACGGCCTCGGTCTCGGCCGGCGTCAAACGACGCTTGAGCCAGACGAAACGCTTGCTGCCGGTGTTCAACTTATCCAGAAGCCCGGCCGGGTCCTGCCCCAAAATTTCCCCCAAACGCCGGGCCGTTCCGGCCTTGTCCGCAATCTTCAAAGGGTTGGCGTAAAGAGAAGCGCCGGCCAGAGAGACGGCCAGCCTTTCCCCGCCGGCGTCGAAAATCTCCCCGCGCACGGCGCCCACGCTCAAATGGCGCTCCACTTCGGCCCGGGCCTTGGCCGCCAGAAAGTCCCGCTCCAGGACCTGGAGGACAACGGACTTGTAAAGCACCAGCCCGAAGGCCAGGAAGAACATAAGGCCGACCAGCCGCAGCTTCAGCAGCAATCGTCCGTTCACGGTTCAATGACCACGATCTGCCCCTGATTGGGGGTGATGAGACCCAGAACGTCCCGGGCCGCCTCTTCCAGCTGCGCCAGGGAACCGACTACGCTCAATTCCGTCTTGAGCTGGTGATTGATCTCCTGGAGAGCCAGTTTTTCCCTGGTCAAGGCGGATATCTCGTAACTCAAGGCCACCTCAGGTGATTGGAACGAACCAGGCCCCAGACTAGGATGACGGCGGCGAACACTATGGCGCTCAGGACCAGGAAATGGCGTATGGGCAAAAGGGACAAAGGACGGACTTCCAAATCCAGGGCCGGCCCGGCCTCTTTGAAAGCGGCTGGCTCGGACGAGCCCTCCGCCTGAGGCCGCCGGGCCTGCTTTAAGACCGGCGTCCGTCGGGCCGGAGGCCACGGGGGCCCTTTCCGCCAGGTTCCGCGGCCGATGGCGCGGGGCTTTTCCAAGGGCAAACCAACCATGACCCGGGAGGAAAACATCAGTCCCCCTTGTTCAATTCGGCCGGGCCAAGCCGGCCGCGCGGGAATCCGAGGCGGACAGTCTGGCCGCCGCTCTCATCCTGGCCGACCTGGCCCTGGGGTTGCGCTCGATTTCCCCGGCTTCCGGCCGCTCCGGTTTTTTAGCCAGGGGCAGCCAATTCGGGCGTCCGTCTTCGCCGCCGCTCCGGAAAGCCGTTTTGACCAAACGGTCCTCCAGGGAATGAAAACTGATGACCACCAGCCGCCCGCCCGGCTTTAAAACAGCCGGCGCGGCTTTCAAAAATTTTTCCAGTTCCTGGAGTTCCCGGTTGACTTCCAGGCGAAGAGCCTGAAAAGTCCTGGTGGCCGGATGAAGGCGCGGCGGAGGGCCCGGCCGATACAGAACGCGGGCCGCCAGGGCGGCCAATTGACCGGTGGTTTCCAGAGGCGCCCGGCTCCGGGCCCGGACCATGGCCCGGGCCAGGCGGCGGGCGGCCCTCTCTTCGCCGTAACGCCAGAGCACCTCGGCCAGGGCCTTTTCCGGATAACGGTTGACCACTTCCCGGGCGGTGAGCGGCTGGGCCTGGTCCAGGCGCATATCCAGGGGCTCGTCCAGCAGCCAGGAGAACCCCCGGCCGGGCGCGGCCAACTGCCGGCCGTTGACCCCGAGATCCAGAAGGACGCCGTCAACCGGCCCCTGGCCCAAGCCGGCCAGAATCTCACTCAAATCGCCGAAAGAGCCGGCCGACACGGCCAGCCGGCTTTCATTCCGGCCCCAGCCGGCCGCGGCCCAATGCCGGGGCTCAGGATCACGGTCCAAGGCTATAAGGCGGCCCAACGGCCCCAAGGCCTCCAGAATCAGGCGGCTGTGGCCTCCCCCGCCCAAGGTGCCGTCCACATAGACTCCGGCCGGTTCCAGGACCAGGGCCGCCACGGCCTCGGGCCCCATAACGGGCCAATGGCCGAAGGACCGGGACCAGTCGCCATCCTCAGGAAGAGGCGGAGCGGGCGCCGGCCTTAAGGTTTCGAGATGTCCACCGTGGACATTCATCAGAATTCCAGCCCCCGGGTCCTTATGACTTCATCCAGAACGGCCTTATCCAAGGGTTCCTTCCGTTCGTGGCCGGCCGCATCCCAAATCTCGATTTTCGAGCCCACGCCTATGATCCTGACCTCCCGGCTCAAACCGGCCGCGGCCCGCTGCTCGGGAGTTATGAGCACCCGCCCGACCTTGTCCAGGTTAAGCGGCCGGACCTGGGTCGAAAAGGCGCGCAGGGCGTCGTTGCGGCGGGCGGTATCCGGCAGGGATTCCTTGATTTGAGCCATGAGCTTCCGCCAATGTTCATATGGATATAGAGTCAGAAAGACGTCATAAGCCAGGGCCATGACCAGATCCGGTCTTTCCGAGCGCCCCAGTTCTTCCCGTAGGACACTGGGCAGCGCCAGACGGCCCTTGTCGTCCAGGCTGTGGGTGTAGGCGCCAGCGAAGCAGAAATCGGAATCAGGACTCATTGAAGCGCCGCCTCTGGGCAGTGATGAGGGCGACTATTATCACCATTTAGCACCATTTACAAACATTTTTACCCATTATCTCCCACCAAGTCAAGAAAAAAAAGACTCAACTACCCAAGAACAATAATAAAATTTCAATTCGAAAACCTCCCGGAAGATATCCGGCCCCGGCCGCCAGCCGGGCGGGTCTTAGATTCCGAGGGGTTAGCGGGCGCTTGGTTATTTGGGTTCATTAAAATCTCTCATCCAGAAGCAAGGCGGCCTAAAAATCGGATTAAGTATAATTCACAAAAAAATTAAAGTCAATTAAAATTATCAATAAATATTTTAAATTATTAAGAAATACTTACATATAACTATATTTATTTATGCATAATTATATATAAATAAATATAAGTAAAACCTGCCCTCCGGCCAAGGCCGAAAAAACCGGCCCGGCGGCCAGAGGGCCACAGGAGCCAGGGGCTCCGGCCGCATCAATAATTGACGGCGGTTCCGGCGGGCACGGCGGAGCTCAGAAGGTGGGGATTCATGTCGCGGAAAACTTTGTAATCCCAACCATACTCATCGGCCAGGGCCTTGACGGTGGTCGGGGCCGGCGTCGTGGCCCGCCGGCCGGGCCAGGCCGGCCAGGCCCTGGCTGGTTCATGGACATAGCCGAAGGCCATCGGCTCCCGAAAGAGTATTTTGCCGGCCAGGACGGTCATGGGCAACTGGTCCTGGCCCTCAGGGAAATAGAGCTGATAGAA